>NZ_JAWOUB010000006.1:0-293184 GCF_033339195.1 Vibrio sp. 811 | reverse complement strand
GAAAGCACCGGTCTTGAAAACCGGCATACGTTAATAGCGTATCTAGGGTTCAAATCCCTATCTCTCCGCCACTTTTAAAAAAAACCGCTGTTCTTACAGCGGTTTTTTTGTATCTGCTGTTTTTTAACCGCTGTTATCGAAACTTCTAATTGATTTTTCTCTAGCTCTTTCTCCAAGTTTTTGCGTACCTACTTTGGGTTTAGTTTACGCAGTAATACCTTCAATCGAAGACATTTCCATACGTCTCATTTGGGCTTCAAATAGAGCTTTCTTAAGTCTCAACGTGGGATGCTTAAACGCATTTTGATAGAGTTCCAGTCTAAATACTGCGGATGCACTTGGAGAAAAAATGAAGCTACTTTACTGGTTAGATGAATGGCAAGCTCTTACTCAACAAGAACAAGAGATGGCTTTACCTATCTCTGGCTACGATTTACTTGATGATGTGTTTGTGAAGTATGAACTCGTCGATCTTAACAAGCCATTGTTGTTTACATTTTCTCCTTCCGGTACTGATGTGCAGGTACAAGATTTAACTCCGGATTTTTCTCCTTGGGGCTACGAGCTCGGAATACAACAACAAGTAAACATTATTGCCTTTCAACATTTAGGACAAAGTAATTGGTTCCGTAGTCGGAATTTGATTTTCTTTCTGGAGCAGCTATCTGAGTTGCTTCATCCCTTCAAATGTCGTTTGGGTTATGGGCAAAGTCGAGGTGGCTTTGCAATTGGCGCGTTCGCTAACTTGCTGAAACTAGAACATCTTTTGTTGTTTTATCCTGTTAGCACTAAAAATAAAGCGTTAGTGCCTTGGGATGATCGGCCGAGTACTGAGCTTGCTCAGCAGTTTGCTTGGGAAAGCGGCTACCATGATCGAGATTTGGGCAATGCCAAAGGTTATATTATTTATGACCCATCCAATCGCATTGATCGTCTTCATGCTGAACGTTATCCAGAGCTTACCCATTTAAAAGTCGTCGGTATGGGACACGGCACTCAATCCACACAATTAGATAAATTAGAATTTTTTAATCTGGTGGCGCAGGAGTTTGTTCGCCATCAAACCTTAGATATTGACCAATTTAATAAGCAAATTCACGCTTTGTTTTAAAAGAGGACTGATATCAGAGTCCCCTGTAACCAGGGGGAGATGATCACACACTAAAAACTAGATTTTTAACACAATTGCTAGGCGCAATTTAGATGGAGGATTAATGAAGTTACTGTACTGGTTGGATGAATGGCTGGCTCTTTCTCGTGAAGAACAGCAAACCAGGCTACCGATGTCCGGGGAGGACTTACTTGATGATGTATTTGTTAAGTATGAGTTTGTCGACCGCAATAAACCGTTGTTGTTCACCTTTTCCCCTGCTGGTACGAATCTACAAGTACAGGACTTACACTCAGACTTTGCGCCTTGGGGTTATCGCTTAGCCCAGAAACAAAAAGTAAATATTATTTCATTTCAGCATCTTGGGAAAAGTAACTGGTTTCGCAGCCGTAATTTGATTTTCTTTCTAGAGCAACTGTCGACTTTACTTGAGCCCTTTGAATGTCGTTTAGGCTATGGACTTAGCCGCGGTGGTTTTGCTATTGGTGCCTTTTCTAATCTATTAAAGTTGGATCAAGTATTGATGTTTCACCCGGTCAGCACAAAAAACAAAGTTTTGGTGCCATGGGATGATAGGCCAAGTACTGAACTTGCCCAACAATTTGATTGGGAAGGAAAGTATCACGACCTCGACCTTGGCGATGCAAAAGGCTATATCATTTATGATCCAACTAATGAAATCGACCGCCTTCACGCCAAACGCTACCCAGAGCTCACTCACTTAAGAGTCTTCGGGATGGGACATGGTACCCACGCGACGTATTTGAATAAATTCGGTTTTTATAAGCAAGTGGCCGTAGACTTTATACGTTATCAGAAGATAGATATAGCGCAGTTTCGTCATCAGACCAAAACGCTGCGCTTAAAAGAAGATTACTATCAGTGCCTTAACAAGGCGAATGCGAGCTCACAGCATCGTTTAAACTTACTGAGCACCGCTCATAATGTACTAATTGAAGAAAAGAAAGAACATGTGAAGGAGCATCAAGCGCAAATCGATATTCAGCCACTTGTTGATATTGCACTTAAGCATGAGTATGACAACCCGCAAGATGCGGTACAGCTTTTGGAAGTCGCTCAGCAGTTGGTTCCGAATGATCCCGTTGTGGAGCACAAGTTGCAGCAACTGTCGTAACGTTGAGATGTAATGCGGACGATATTGGTCGAAATAGGTCAGTGGCTTTTGTCGCTGGCCTTTTTAATAGCTTATGGATTGATATTTCGATGAAATCTAATGAAGCAGTACAAAATAAAAAGCCCAAGCAAATGCTTAGGCTCCATAAATGTTAATGCGAGTTTTAAAACTCTTTTGGCGCAAAGCCTGTCATCACATCAAGGCGAAGTTCTTTACCAACTTTTGTTAATGGGTGAACGATTACTAAGCCGCGTACGCGTTTTTTTAGTTTGCCTATGTCCGCTTGTTCTGCTTTGGTGATTTCACGAGAGAAAGGCATATCAAGTAAGCTTTTACGTTCTTTGTTCAGCTCATAGTTTTGCTTGTGCTTTAACTGGTTAAGCTTTTTGGTCAGCTGTTCTACTTCATCCGTGAACTTTGTAATCATTTCGTGATCACCACGAGAACGTGCCGCATCAAGTTTACGTTGGCATGTATCTAAACGGTTGTGCAGCTTTTGAATATCAGTTTTTATGCTCATGGTAATTTGGCTCAAATTTTAAATAGTCGAGGAGTATAGCATAGCTGAGATCACACGCTCTACTATACTTCTCGATTGTCTGGCTTTAGTTAATCAGTTCATTGCCCGATACGTTACCAGAGAAAAAGGCTTCGACGTTATCAAGCGTCACAGAGGCAATATTATTAAGTGCTTCGTGAGTCAAGAATGCTTGGTGGCCAGTAAACAGCACGTTATGACAAGCCGATAAACGGCGGAAAACATCATCTACAATGACATCGTTAGATTTATCTTGGAAGAATAAGTCTTTTTCATTGTCATACACGTCTAGGCCAAGCGCACCAATCTTACCTTGTTTCAACGCTTCTATCGCCGCTAGTGAATCTAGCAACTCGCCTCGACTGGTGTTAATGATCATTACACCATCTTTCATTTGCGCGAAGGCTTTTTCGTTCAATAAGTGATAGTTTTCTTCACTCATTGGACAATGGAGAGAGATAACATCCGCATTAGCGTAGATTTCTTCAAGCGAACAGTAACGGGCTCCCATTTCTAGCGCTAATGGGTTTTCGTAGGGGTCGTAGCAAAGCAGCTCCATGCCAAGCCCTTTGAAGATACGCATCGTCGCGATACCAATCTTACCCGTACCAATAACACCAACAGTTTTTCCGTAAAAGTTAAAGCCAACAAGACCCTCTAGCGAGAAGTTGGCGTCACGTGTGCGTTGGTAGGCCTTGTGAAGACGGCGGTTTAGGCACATCATTAAACCAACCGTGTGCTCTGCCACTGCTTCTGGTGAGTAAGCAGGAACTCGAACCACTTGTAAACCTAGTTCTTTGGCTGCTTGTTGATCAACTTTATCAAATCCCGCGCAGCGCATAGCAATAAGTTTGGTCCCGCCTAGAGAAAGCTGTTTAAGGACAGGAGCTGAAAGATCATCATTAACGAACGCACATACAACATCACTGCCGTGCGCCATCTTGGCTGTTTTTTCGGTTAGTCGGAAGTCGTGATAGTGAAATTCAAAATCGCGGTTATTTTTAATTTTATTAAAAGAGGCTTCGTCGTAGGATTTTGCACTAAAAAAAGCAATGTTAATCATGGTTCCCTCTCAAAAAGTACGGACTTTATAAATAAATATGCTTATAAAGTAATGCAACTTAGCCGCAATGAATAGAGAAATCTTCTTTTTGACTTTGTTGTATCAAATAACGATAAGAAGTACGCCTTTCAGCGAGTGCTATCTTACGGTTCCGCATTAGATACTGTTTGCTTTACGAGCATTAACTGACTAGCATTATCGCTCTTTTCTTGTTCACTTTATTAGCTTAGGCGTTACGACAATGTCAGTAAAATGGTTCTCTATGTTCTTGTGTTGTGTGTTTGCTTCGGGCACTCACGCAGCTGTTGACCTCGTTAAAGTCGACAAGTCTAAGCGTCGAATGTATTTGATGGAACAAGGAGCAGTGCTAAAAGAATACCGAATTGCTTTAGGAGCGAACCCGCAAGGACATAAACAAGAAGAGGGAGACAATCGCACGCCGGAGGGCGAGTACACTCTAGATTATGTTATAGAGGACTCTGCTTTTTATCGTTCTGTGCATATCAGTTACCCTGATGCGATTGATACGTTGGAAGCGAGGCGCCGAGGTGTCTCCCCTGGAGGGAACATCAAAATTCATGGCTTAAAAAACGGTGAGAGTCAGTTGCCGATTTACATCCAAAGTTTTGATTGGACTAATGGGTGTATTGCGATTACCAACGAGGAAATGGACGAATTTATCCAGCTCGTCGAGATGGGGACACCAATTCAGATTGAGTGGTAATAAAAGGTCCCCTTTAATGTTCTGGCTCTTATAGGCTATGGCATAAAGCGCTGTGGATGATCACTAAAAATACCGTCTAACTGAGGCAGGTATTTCAGTTTATTTGGATTGTTCACCGTATAGCACATCACTTTGTAACCGGCTTGTTGGAGTTTGTTTATCTGGCGAGTGCGAACCCAGTTAATGTTTAGGTTGCAGCTATAGGCACTAACTTCTTCCAAAAGGCGTTTATCTTTTCTCGTAAAGAATTCACTTAACACACCCAATCGGTAGCCACTGCAGTATTTGTGCATCGCTCTAATGACGTCATGACTAAAGCTGGATAGGAGTACATTCTCTTGCGGCATTGGACTTTTTGCTAACGCATTGGCTAGAGTCTGCGCCACTTCTTCCGCTGGATGGTTGTCTACTTTAACTTCGATATTCAAGTTAAGCTTATTCTCAGTAGCTAAAGTGAGCAGTTCATCTAGTGTCACGATCTTCTCGCCTGAAAAGTCTGTGCTAAACCAACTACCGAAATCTAATGCTTTTAAGTCTTCCAGGGTGAGCTCATCAACACGCCCTTGTCCATTGCTGCATCGATTGACGGTATGATCATGGCAAACCACTAAAACATTATCTTTGGTAGGCTGTATATCCACTTCCACCCACTTCAACCCCAGGTCAATGGCTGCCTGAATGCTTATTTTTGTATTCTCAGGGTATGAACCTGCCACGCCACGGTGACCAATTAATAACGTTTCCATTCGCTTTATCTTTTGCTTTGCGGTGGCCAGATTGTACTCGTTTTTTCTATGAAGATATATCTAGGTGCATATTGTTAGGAACCTTTAGTAAAAGTGAACATTAAACTCTAATGGCACGTTGCTGCTTCTTGGACTGAGTCCTGTGGACTTAAAGCATTAGAGTGTTAGTTGTTTAATTGGTAAATGAGTAATAAAATGCGAACCATTTTTATTTGAATGGTGAGTGGTAATGTCACGAGTTTTGATAGTCGATGATGACGTTCCTTTGTGTGAGCTGTTAGAAGCGGTTTTGCAAGAGGAGGGCTACATCGTCTCTTCTGTGCATTGCGGTGAAAGTGCGCTGCAATATATGGAAAAAACGCCTGTAGATCTTGTATTGCTTGATGTCATGTTACCAAACCTTAACGGCATGCAAGTTGCTCGTAGGATCTGTCAGCGCTTCGCGACACCTATTCTAATGCTTACCGCTCTCAACGATGAAAACTCGATGCTTGATGGTTACCAAGCGGGGGCCGATCAGTATATCGGAAAGCCCTTTAATGTCGCTGAGCTTCTAATGCGCATCAAAGCGATTCTTCGTCGTGTTGGCTTGGAACGTCAACGTCAGACGATGTGTAGTACCGTTCAAACGATCAGCGACCAGCTTAATAGCTTACCCCTCACAAGTACGGAAGCTGAACTATTGAGCTACTTGGTAAAAAACCAAGGAGTCGTGATTTCAAAAGCAGAGCTTCAAACTGAAGTGTTAAAGAAAGAGCTGAGTCCTTTTGATCGCAACCTTGATATGCACATCAGCAACATACGTCGCAAGTTAGTTGAAGCGGGGCTTTCCAAGCAACATATCAAAACCTTCCGTGGCAAAGGTTACAGTTATTTAGAGGCTGTAAACCGTTAATGAAGCTCCGGTGTCCACCTTTTATTGCAAAACGTAAAGATAGCTTAGCGTTCAAGTTATTTAGTTGCATGACCGCAATTGTCATTAGTATTTTGGTCGTGCAATCCTTAGCGGAACAAGCTCTGGTGAAAGCCATGTTGAAAGTGCCCGATAGTGTGCGAGAAGAAATGCTAGACCTTGCACATCAAGCCAATGTATTGATTGAGCACGGAGACATGGACGAACTTGCTGACTGGGCAAATGCGCAAAACTTTTATTTATTTGTGTTGAATGAACATCAGCAACCAGTTACGCACCGTCTGATGCATCCGCACTTCGAGTTCAAACTTCAATTTAAGAGAAGCATTGATGATCAACTTGAGGGGAAAGTGAATCGCCCCATCATCAATATTCCTTTAGTTCATGGCAATACTTTAGTGATTCAATTGCCACATCGACTGCACCCTGCAAATGACTTCATTCTGTATTTCTCTATTCTCAAAGTCGTGATTGCAGTGGTTATTTTGGCGCTCTTTTCGCTGCTAATGGCACGTAACTTACAGCAACCATTGGATCGATTGAGAGAAGCAAGCAAAAAGCTATCTAATGGCGATTTTAATGTCAGTGTCGTGAAAGAGCTGAAGTCGAGCACGCGTGAGTTTAACGAGTTAGCGCAAGATTTCGATCACATGACGCAACAGATTCATTCTCTCGCTGAAAAGCAGCGACTGCTTATAAGAGATGTCTCTCACGAATTGAGAACGCCGTTAGCGAGGCAGAACTTGGTTCTGCATCTTTTGCGAAAGCGTGTTGGAGAAAGTGAGCAAAGCCTAGTGACAAGGCTAGAAGATGAAGCAAAAGAGCTAAACCATTTGATCAGCGATATATTGGAGTTCAGTCGCTTGGAAAATGCGCGCTTCGACAAAGCCACGAAACGCTGTGATTTAGAAGTTTTGCTCTCCCCGCAAGTAGAACGTTGCAAAATAGATTTGAAGTCAGAACAGACGTTGTCTTTCCGCTCAGAAGCTGTATGTGCTAAAGCCATTTGTGAAGAAACGCTGGTCATTCGTTGTTTGAACAATCTTATTGGTAATGCCATTAAATATTCAGGACAAGCATCTCAGATAGAAGTTTCTCTGGAAAATTATGTCAAAGAAGGGCAGCAGTTCACCATAATGTCAGTATCTGATGATGGGCCTGGTATTCCAGATAACAAGCTGGTCGATATTTTTGATCCGTTTACACGCTTAGATGCTTCTAGAGATAAAAAGCTTGGTGGCTACGGTTTAGGTCTTGCGATTGTCAAAGAATCCATGCGTATTATGGGTGGAGCAGTTACGGCGAAAAACCGTGAGCAAGGTGGTCTGAGGGTTACTTTAGTGTTCAAGCAATAAGTATGACTAAGTCGTAATTTTTGTGATTGATATCACATTATCATGGCGCATCATCAGAGAGTACTTTACAAAAGTTTGCAAATGCAAAGAATGTAAATTTAATGCAAATGGTAATACTTATCACTTATATTCACCCGCGAAATAATTAAGAGGGAATCGCATTCAACAAGTATGTGACCCGAAAAATAATAATCGGAGTGAAAGGATATGTTTACTAAGAGCCATTTGGCGTTAGTGATCGGTGCAGTGTTAGCAACACCTGCAGTGGCGGAAGTTCAAACAGACGAACATGTAGTTGTAGAAGGTCGAGAGTTCGGCTACAAGGCAGATACAAACAGTACAGCAATGCGCATGGAAATGACGCAGCTGGAAACGCCGGGACAAGTAGCGGTTATCGATGAAACGGTAATTGATGAGCAGCGTGCAAGTACACTTGGTGAAGTGCTACGTAACGATGCAAGTGTTAGCGCGGGTGGTACAAGCCGTAACCGCGAACGTTTCTCTCTACGTGGTTTTGAACTTAGCAGTTCAGACGGTTTTCTTCGTGATGGTCGTCAACACTGGTCACACTACCGTCAGCCAATTGAGCTTTTAGAGCGTGTTGAAGTGCTTAAAGGTCCATCAGGTCTGCTATACGGTAAATCTGAGCCGGGTGGCTTGGTAAACATGGTTTCGAAAAAACCAACAACTCAAACACAAGCAAGTTTGAGTCAAGATCTAGGTTCGAATGATCACTCACGCACTGTGCTTGATGTGAGTGGCGCGCTAAATGATGCAGAGACACTGCGAGCGCGCGCAATTTTTGCCAAAGAAAGCTACGGCTCTTGGCGCAGGTACGGTGATGGCACCGAGCCAGAAACGGATCGTACGGTTGCGGGCCTAGTGGTTGAGTACGATATCACAGACAACTTTATGGTATCGGCTCATTACGATCGCACGAAAGACGATGGTAGCGTGGACTCTGGCGCATACATTGTTGATGGCAAAGCGGTTCGCGGTGATAAGTACATTTGGGATGCGCAGTGGTCTGAAATTGATAACGAAGTAGAAAACTACGGTGTCGATATTAATGCGCAAGTCACGGATAACGTGAACGTAAAAGCAGGTTACAACCGCCAAGACTTTAAGCGTTTTGATGTAGAGTCTTACCCTAAGTTTGATCAGTATGAAGAGTTAAATACGATTAAGCATCGAGGCAACGATCGCTCCGATAATTGGGTATTTGATACTGCATATATAGATGTGACGACGGACTTTACTTTGTTCGGTACGGAAAACACGTTGTTAGTGGGCGCTAACTACTTAGATTACAGTTATGATCGCTTTATGGCATTTCATAATGAGGCGAGTATTGCGCCAGGAGAAACGGTGCCTAAGCCTAGCTATCGTAGTTCGAAGAAATCACCAACTGCTGAGTACGATACTTGGGGTATCTACGCGCAAAATATGATGACGATTAATGATTACTGGCAAGTGCTTGCAGGTGTTCGTTATGACGAAAAGCGTGATGATGAACTGACCGAAAACCAGGTTTCTCCAAAATTTGGTGTCATTTTCCACCCATCGACGAATGGCTCGGTTTACGTTCAGTATTCTGAAAGCTTCATGCCTCAAGGTGAAGTCAGCAACGGTAGTCGTACCTACATCAATGAAGGTGAGAAACTCGACGCTGAGCGTGGTATCTCTTATGAAATCGGTACGAAGTGGGAACTGTTTGATCAGCGTTTATTTGTATCTGGTGCTGTGTTTGATATCACGTTAGAGAACATCTCGCTGGATGTTGAAAGCGGCAAAGACGCGGGCGGCAATCTCCTACACAAGAAAACGCAAGGTGGTGAGCAAGTTCACAAAGGCGCTGAGTTAATGGCTCAAGGTTTTGTGACCCCAGAGTTGTCGCTAACCGCTTCTGCAATGTATTTAGATGCAGAGCTTAAGAAGGCAGAAAGATATGAAGGTAACCGCCCTGTAGACGTGCCAGAGTTCTCGGCAAGTCTATGGTCTAGCTACAAGGTTCAAGACAACACTAACTTAAACCTTGGTTTGATTTATGAAGGTGATCGCTACGGTGATGCAAAGAACACCTTCAAGAAAGATGGCTACGCTCGCGTTGATATGGGCGTGTCATACAAACATAAGTACGATGAAAACTTGGATATCATTGCTCGATTCAATGTCGAGAATTTATTCGATACCGACTACTTCGCAGGTGGTGGTAGCACGAATGGCGAGCAAAAAGGTGCGAGTGGGGTTGTGGTTGGAGAAAGCCGCAACTACATGGCAACAATCCAGTTCAAGTACTGATAACAATTTGATTATTAAAGGGGAAGGGTAGTCTTCCCCTTTGGTCGTTTTTGGAACACAGAAATATAACTCGTATGAATCTAATGAAATCAAGTATCGCTCTGTTGATATCATCGGTTTTGATTCCCGCTCACGCGGCGAACTTAAACGATGCACAAGCTGTGCAGAGTAAAACAAACCAGTCGTCGGCGGTAAGCCAAAAACGTATTGATGCAAGCGCAGAAAAATCACTTACTCTAGAAGCTGAAATTGAGCAGCTGCAAGAGGAAGTCGGTAACTTGAAGATTTATCGCGATCATCTTGCAAGCCTTGTTGAAAGTCAAAATCAAGAAGTTGATAGCTTGAACGAGCAAATTGAGCAGATTGCTCAAACTCGTCAAGGTGTCGTGCCTTTGATGTATCACATGCTTGAGGGCTTAAAAGTGCTCGTCGCTAACGACAAGCCTATACGCAAAGCGCAACGTGAGGAGCGAATTGCAAAGCTGGATTCCATGATGACGCGTGCAGACGTTGCGGATGCAGAGAAGTTTCGTCGTATTTTAGAAGCGTACCAAATTGAAATGGATTACGGCACCAAGCTTGGCGTTTACCAAGGCAAGATTAACCTAGGTGACAATGAAGCTGTGGAGGCGGACATTCTCTATTTAGGGCGTTTGTCTTTGGTAGCGCGTAGCTTATCTGGTGACACATTTTGGAGCTGGTCACAGCAACAACAAGCATGGCAACAAGTGGGTTCTGAGCAAAAATCAGAGCTAGACAAAGCGTTCGCTATGGCGAATAAACAGATCGCGCCGAGCATGTTAACTCTACCAGTGTCGTTAACCGCTGCGGAGGGCAAATAAATGATGAAAAAATGGTTATCGGTTGCACTAATCTCGACAGCCGCATTAATGCCTCATACAACTGTTGCTAGTGATGCGTTGTTGCAAAAGGCGCAGCAAGAAAATCGTCAACAGCAATCGCACAATGTCACGCGTGAATCAGGTTTTAAGAAAACAGAGCAAGAGCTACAGGCTATAAAGAATAAATTGGCCGCAGAGCGAGCTGCTCTTCAAGCAGAAGCGGATTCATTAAGTGTTACTTTCGGTGAAAACGAAGCGGAACTGGCGCAGCTAGAAGAAAAGCTACGTCTAGAAACCGGGAGCTTAGGTGAGCTATTTGGCGTCGTTCGCCAGAACGCAAAAGAGCTAGAGTCAGAGCTCAAGAGCTCAGTAACGGGTGTAGATGCAAACTCATATCAGAAAGATATCGATGCTATTGTTGCGGCTAAATCACTGCCAACGTTGACCCAACTTCAGGCGATGTGGCACAGCATGGAAGAACAAATCAAAGCAAGCGGTGAAATGGCAAACGTCTCTTTCACACTGCTAAATGGCGAAGGTCGTGAACAAACGGTTAATGGTGTTCGTCTTGGTTCTATGGCGCTGCTGGATAAGACTGGCTACGTTAAGTGGAATGGTCAACGCGGAGACGCGGTAAACTATCTTCGTCAGCCTGAGAACGGTCCAACAGCGAATACTATTTCCTCTGGTGACATTGATGCGCTTGTCATTGATCCGTCACGTGGCATTCTTCTTGAACAGCTTGCAAACTCACCGACTTTGGCTGATCGCCTAAATGCGGGTGGCGTTGTCGGTAAAATCATCCTTGGTTTATTGGCTATCGGCCTATTGATTGCGCTCGTACGTGGTGCATCACTGATGATTTCGCGCCAGAAAATCATGAAGCAACTAAAAACCCCAGCGCAGCCAGGAAACAACCCTTTGGGTCGCGTGCTTGCGGTATACCAGAAAGACAAGCATCGCAGCGTAGAAGCGTTAGAACTACGTCTTTTGGAAGCTGTTGTTGATGAGCAAACCCACCTAGAAAAAGGGTTGTCGATGCTTAAGCTTCTTGCAGCTCTAGCTCCTATGCTTGGCCTACTAGGCACGGTAACGGGTATGATCGAAACCTTCCAAGTCATCACTCAATTTGGTAATGGTGATCCGAAAGTAATGGCGGGTGGTATTTCAATGGCACTTGTGACTACCGTACTTGGCCTTGTTTCAGCCATGCCTTTGCTATTAGCGCACAACGTATTGAGCTCTCAAGCAGAAAATATTCGCAGTATCTTAGAAAAACAAGGCATCGGTTTAGTTGCAGAACAAGCTGAGCGTGATATGCCGAGTAACAAAAGTCACTCTAACACCTTAGCGGAGAACGCAGCGTAATGGAGCAGATCCTACTCAGCACATTGGGTTTGATCAGTGAGGATTGGGCCACAACCTTGATGAGCTTTATGCAGCAAGGTGGTCAAATCCTATGGTGGCTGGCCGCCGTCGTGGCGGTGTGCTGGCTGTTGGTTATGGAGCGAGTTATTTATCTCACAACGGTTTTCCCTGGGGTAAAAAAACAGCTTTGTGAGCAGTGGCAAGCAAGATCAGAGCACCACTCTTGGTACGCGCATCAAATCCGTGAAGGATGGATTGCAAAAGCGCAAATTGAACTGCGCCAAAACCTATCGACTATTAAGCTACTTGTGGCGGTTTGCCCAATGCTAGGGTTGTTAGGGACGGTGACAGGCATGATTACGGTGTTTGACGTAATGGCATCGCAAGGCAGCAGCAATCCGAAATTGATGGCTTCTGGTATCTCACTTGCTACGCTGCCAACCATGGCAGGTATGGTAGCAGCGCTTGCGGGCATGTTTATTCATGCTCGCCTTAGCAAAGTGTGTGAACGAAAAGCTATCCAGTTAGAACAATCTTTAAGGAGTCAAAAGTGAGACTCGGACGCAGACCTAACCAACAAGATGAAGCTCAAGTCGATTTAACCTCGATGCTTGATATCGTCTTCATCATGTTGATCTTCTTCATTGTGACCAGTTCGTTTGTACGTGAATCCGGTGTAGAAGTGAATCGCCCTCAGGCTTCTAATGTAGTAAGCCAAAAAGATGCGGGCATTTTTATCGCAGTAACGGCAGCGAATGATGTGTACATCGACAAACGAGTGGTTGATATTGAGCGTGTTGAGGCCTCTATTGAGCACCTGTTACTTGATCAGCCTGATGCCTCGTTAGTTATCCAAGCTGACGAGCATGCTTACAATGGCACTGTCGTGAAAGTGATGGACGCTGCAAAGGCAGCAGGTGTGAAGAACATTGCATTGGCGGCGGAGAAACCTTAATGGGCAGGCTGTTACTTGCACTACCAGCATCACTGTTAATTTCTGTGAGCTTGTTTAGCTTTATGGCGTGGATGGTTGATAAAGGCAACCAGCGTGCGCCAGAAACTTCAGAAGCCGTTCGCTTTGATATGGTGATGGTAGAGAATGAAGCAGACGTGCAGCGTCGTCAACGTTCAGTGCCGGAGCAACCCGAACCACCTCAAGCTCCGGAGCCAATGGATCTGTCTCAAGCTGACACTCAAATGGAACCAATGAGTCAGATGACGCCAGTCAGTGCTTTAGGTTTAAACACTGCCCTTGAAGGCATCGCGATTAGTGCACCAAACTTGAAGGGAACAATGGGCAACCAGCAAGCACTGCCGTTGTATCGTGTTGATCCTCGCTATCCAAGTAAGGCGCTGAAACGTAGAGTGGAAGGTTATGTCATTCTGCGTTTCACGATCGATGCAACTGGACGACCAAAAGATATTGAAGTGATCGAGGCTGAGCCCGAGCGCATGTTTGAAAGAGAAGCAATCCGTGCGCTTAAAAAATGGAAGTATCAGCCAAAAGTTGAGGATGGTGTGTCAATTGAGCAGTTCGGACAAACCGCTAAAGTGGAGTTCAAGTTAGCCAAATGATGAAAAAATTCTTAATCGGTACGGTATTAAGCCTGAGTGCACTCTCAACCATTGCCAGTGAGTTAAGCCAATACACCGCAGCGAGAGTTCAACGAGCACACAACTTGGCTCAAGAAGAGAAACTGAAAGAAGCGATTTCATCTCTTGAAGCTATGGAGCTTTCTCGTGGATATGACCAAGCTTATGTCGCTCGAATGTTGGGTATTTTTTACTGGCAGAATGAGCAAACTCAAGCGGCGATTAAGCAACTTGAGTTGGCAGTCAATAGTGGTTTGCTACAAGATGAGCAAGCATGGCAAACCCGAAAAATGTTGGCTGATATACTGCTGAACGAGCAACGTTTTTCTAAGGCGTTACCTCATTACTATGCCTTGAGCCAAAACATTCCTAAAGGTCAACAAGCGCATGAGCTATGGCTGCGTATTTCCCAATCTCATTATCAACTGAGTCAGTGGCAAAAAGTGCTTTCAGCAATGGCTCGTTATGAGAAATTTGGTCAGCCAGACAAGCTTGGCGCATTGTCGATAAAGCTTTCTGCTGAGCTAGAACTGAAAAAGTGGAAGCCGGCAATCTCGACCATCAAACGCTTAATAGTGATTGAACCTGAGCGAATTGAATGGTGGCGTCAGCTTGTTGCTCTATACCTACGGGTTGATGACAACAAACGTGCCCTAGACTCTTTGGCTTTGGCAAAACTGAAAGGGTTACAACTTAGCCAAGATGACTTAAAGCTGCTGGCACAATTGTACGCGAAACGAGGTATTCCTGAGAGAGCTGCGTTGGTGATGAACGAGCTAGAGGATGTAAACTCGAATAGTAAGCTAAAAGCTCAGCAAGCAACGTATTGGCAAATGGCAAAAGAGTGGGAAGAGTCTATCGATAGCTGGCGTATTGCAGCTCAGCTAGATAGGCAGTATTACTGGAACTATTCTCAACTGTTGGTGCAAGAAGGCCATTATAAAGATGCCATTGCCGCGCTCGATAAGGTCAGAGGTCGTAAAGCGGATGTTGCACTTATCAAAACTCGCGCTTACTACAAACTTAAGCGGTTTGACGATGCGCTCGCTAATGCCAAAAGAGCGAATGAGATTAAGCCATCGAATCAGGCAAAGAGTTGGGTTAAGTATCTATCACAGCTACGCAAAGTAGAATCGACGCAGAACTCATAGCGAACATTTTTATTAAATACCCGAGCTCAGTCTCGGGTATTTTTTTGTCTAAAGTCATAAAGGCTATTTATTGTATGAGCTTTTCATAAAAAGCTAATGCATCAAATGGTCGGGAGAAAAAAGGGCTTTTCTCTATATATTCTTGATGTACCTTGCTCAGTGTTTCAAACTTTTCTCTCGATGTAGGTTCGATATGAAAAGTTAGGCTTTCAGTCGATTCTACAAGCTTTAATGTTGAGGTTCTTGAAGCGTTATTTTTTGCTATTAATAGATAATATGCTAGCTCTTGCTTCTCTTTTAATACACAAGCCTCAAAAGCTTTCTCGCTTAAAAACGGCAGAACAGGAGTTAATGCTTCTATATGCTTCTTTGAATACTCTAGGGTTTGTTTGTCAGGTGTATTCTGGTCTGCCATAGATTCGCACAGCTTTATCTTAGCACCATAATTATCGATAGATTGGCTTACGTTGTTAAACAAACTGGCTTCAAACTTTTCACTTGCGAAAGTGACACTTGAGAAAAGTGATAAGAGAATTATTCCAACATTCTTGTTCATATTTTTCCTTCTGAACTACACCATAACGTTTGGCTAGCATCAGAAAATCTTCTCTATCTAACCCTACACTAACTTCTTAGCTTACCTTTTTTATCTAGTTTATGGATAGCTTTTAAGCTTTTCATTAAATATACATAAAGGCGCATTTTGGTGGAGTCTATCCCACTTTTTAGTATTGGAAATATCATTAAATTTTGAGTCATTAAAATTGATAGGGTTATTATCTAGAGGGTAGGCAATCGGTAACTCGCATTGGCCCAAATAGCTAAAACATGTGCAAGCCAAGCTGAATTGAAAAAGTAAACAATGTAAATTAAATGCCAATACGAATGATTATCACCTAAATTATGCCCCACATTTATTGGTGATGATTGTTTCTATGTTGCTTAAAAGCAAAGGTGTTCAAACTTGGGCTCGCCGCCTACATATCTATATTTCGATGGCTCTTCTCTTAGTTACGCTGTTTTTTGCAGTAACTGGTATTACCCTCAATCGCCCCGAATTGTTTGAACGCAGTGAACCTATCATTCAACAACATACTCTGACGGTTCCGCACTCAGTTCTATTCTCACATTCAGATACCTTTCAACCTAATCGTGAAGGGCTGGTGGCTTTCTTGACTAAAGAAACCGAGCTTCGCGGCACTCCCTCCGCACTAGATGTGTATACCGAAGTTGAGCAAGGTGAGTTGTTACTCGGAGAGCTTTCTATGGATTTTAAAGGCCCGGGTTATAACGCTACGGTCTTTATTGATATGACTACTGGTGCAGCAGACGTCGAAACGACGCACTACGGTATTGTTGCGCTGCTGAACGATCTACATAAAGGACGCAACAGTGGTGGGATTTGGAAGTGGTTTATCGACGTCACTGCGCTTTTGATGGTGTTTTTTGTTCTTACAGGCGTGTGCTTATTACTGCCTAAGAAGAAGACGCTCAGAACGTCAATGCAATGGATGAGCTTTGGTACGTTACTGTCGCTCGTAATTTATTTTGTTGCTGTTCCATAACAGCTTTTTTAGAGAACACTTATGTTGAACACAGGAAGATTTTTCCGCCGTAATCACTTTTGTAAAGCCGCTTTGATCGCGGCTTTTGCTCCTTTCTCTCTTTCCGCGGCGCCTATACCAGATAACGCGAAGGTCGACTTCGAACTCGAACTTCCAAAGATAGATACCTCAATGTATGCACGCCCTTATGTGGCGGTTTGGGTTGAAAACGATCAGCGTAAACCGGTTAAAACCATTCAGTTATGGGTAGGGAAAGACGAATGGTTAAAAGATCTACGCAGCTGGTGGAGAAAAGCGGGTCGTTATGATCGTGAACTTGTTGATGCGGTGACTTCTGCAACACGTCCTGCTGGTCAATACCGCTTTGTCTGGGATGGAACCAATGACGCAGGGAAGCGTTTGGAACAAGGAAATTACACGTTGTACGTCGAGGTCGTTCGTGAACACGGTGGGCGAAACTACTTACGTCAAAAAATAACGCTAGCGGACAGTGACGTGCGCTATGAGCTTAAACCAACACAAGAGACGGGTGTCATCACCGTCAATTATCAAGTTAAGTGATTAAAGGACACAACAATGAAAACCAAAATGAAAACAGTGGCATTGGCGAGTGTAATGGCAATGGGATTGGCTGTAACCACCACCGCACAAGCACATCCACGTTGGGTTCTGCCCTCTCACTTTACGGTTTCTAAAGAAGGCGGTGACTGGCTGACATTTGATGTTACTGCCTCTCACGGAACGTTTGTTTTTGATAAGCCTGCGGGTAGTGACCAGGCATTTGTGGTGATGCCGGATGGCCGCTCTGAGCGTCCTAACTTTGTTGTTCGTGGCAAGCGTCGCTCTATGTTTGATTTCTTTTTTACAGAAGAAGGCACGCACAAAGTTGCGATTAATAATCAGCCGAGCTACTACACACAATACAAAGCGGGCCGTCGTGATACGGTGAAATGGGCGCGAGCAAGCAAAGCTGAGCGTGGTGATGTGCTTCCCGAGCAAGCGCGTGATGTGGTTACTCAACTAAGTTACACCCGAGCAGAAAGCTACATTACGGTTGGTATGCCAACGGACAAAGCGTTGGAGATTGAAGGCAAAATGCTGGAGATGAAACCGATCACGCATCCATCGGACATCATTGAAGGTGAGCCTGTGACTTTCCAGTTTTTCTTTAACGGAGAGCCACAAGAGGGCGTTACTGCTGAGATTACACGTGAAGGTACCATGTACCGAAACCATCAAGAACAAATCGATGTGGTGAGCGATAAAGATGGCAAAGTGATCTTCACGCCAGAAGTCGCCGGGCGCTACTTAATGAAAGCGAACTACAAAGGTGAATTAAAAGATAATCCATTGGCGGATAAAGCGAGTGCCAATGTTCACCTTACGTTTGAAACTCAACTTAACTAATCGAATTAGGCTCAGCAATTGCTGGGCCATTTTGGAATTATCATGAATAACACTTCTCTTCTAAAAGCGGTTTTGCTTTTTTCTGGATTTGCGTCCTTTCACGCTGCTGCACATTTTCCTCTGATGAGCTGTCACTTGGCGCAAGATAAAGTGATTTGTGAAGCGGGCTACTCGGATGGATCGACAGCGGTCGACTACGATGTCGAAATGTACGATTACGACGACAATCTGATCGCCAAAGAAAAAACAGATAAGCGTTCCATCGCAGAATTTACTCACCCTGAAACAGATTTCTATTTGGTATTTGATGCCGGACATGAAAGCCCGGTGGAAGTGGATATCGTTGAGCTGAAAGAGAAATGAGCGTTCAGAAAGTTCGCCCTGATGATGGTAACCGAGAAGGAAAGTGGGTCGCACTGACAATCGCAGCAATTCTAAGTTCAGCAGCCATACTTATGCCCTACCATCAGGTCGCGACTGAAAAGCCAGAAATGCGGTCTCATCAAGTGTTAATCACGGATTTACATCAAAATGAGTTGGGGTTGATCGCTGAACTTAAGCTCGCTCATGAAGAGATTCGTGATTTGCAGTTAGATACCGGAACTTGGCCTGAGATCTCTGATATGGAGGCGCTTTGGATTGCTCCATTCGTGAAAGACCAAAACTGGAAGCGTAAAGGTTCTCATCAGTGGCAACGAATTGATGACGGTGTCTACATTGGCGTGAAGACCAGTGCCCAAGGCTCTGCTTCCATGCTGTTGGATAGCCGCAGTTCTCAAGCTGATATTTGGTTTAATGATTCTAGCCGTTCGTTAAATGTGGAAGGACTAAGCGAGCTAGCAAAACGCCACGATTTCGGTTGGAAACAAATCGTTCTGTCAGACTCTTCCTCTCACTCTCACGCCCATTAAGACAACATAATTGATAAGTACTATGATCAAACGCTCTCTTTTACGTCGTATTCTTACAGCCACCGCGTTATTGACGGTGTCTTCTACTGGCTTTGCTGCCGATAAACTCAGTATTGGTATTACGCTTCAACCTTATTACAGCTATGTTAAAGCCGTTGTTGGTGAGAAGGCGGACATCGTTCCTTTGGTTGATGCTGGTTTTAATCCTCACAACTATTTGCCACAACCTAATGATCTTAAGCGCTTAAATGAAATGGACGTAATAGTGATCAATGGTATTGGTCATGACGATTTTGCACTGAAAGTGATCAAGGCTTCTCAGCGTGATGATCTCGTGGTTATCGAGGCGAACAAAGAAGTGCCTTTATTGCCTGCTATGGGGCAGTCTGTTGGTCAAGGAGCAGTGAACCCTCACACCTTTGTCGGTTTATCAACAACCATTCAAAAGGTTTACACCATCGCGAGTGAGCTAAGCCAATTGGACCCAGACAATGCTACGTTCTATCGCCAAAATGCTCGTAAATACGCGAAAACATTTCGCCTGATGAAGCGTGATGCAATGTTGTCTCTTGGTGAGTTGGACACGGCTGGTATGAAGGTGGCGACAACCCACAATGCTTACGGATATATCCTTCAGGAGTTTGGTGTTGACGTTGCCGCTGTCATTGAGCCTGCTCATGGTGTAGAACCAAGTGCAAGTCAGCTACAGGAAACGATAGAGAAAATTCGTGAATCGGGCATTGATGTGCTGTTTTATGAGCTCAATATGCCGAATCGCTTTGTTGATACCATCGAAGAGGCGACTGGGGTGCAGCTTTATCGCTTTTCTCACATGACTCACGGTGAGTATGAGGCTGATAAAGTCGAGGTTGAGATGCGAGATAATGTGGAAACACTAATCGAAGCCATGAAATTTGTGGCGAGTAAGCGAGCAGGGGAAAAGGTGTAATGACTGGACCTTCCGTTTCCTTAAGTAACGTGGGCCTAAAATACGCCGACAATATCATTTTGCAGAACATCAGCGCCGAATTCGAGAACGCGAAATGTCACGTGATTATGGGACCGAACGGCGGTGGTAAAACCTCTTTGCTTCGTTCGGTACTTGGACTCACGCCATTTTCGGGAAACATAGCGCTCAATTGGCCAGAACCATCAGCTGTATCGGGGAAGATAGGGTATGTGCCACAAAAAGCGATGTTTGAAGCAAGCCTCCCGTTAACCGTGATGGATTTTGTACTGCTTAACCAAACTCGTATCCCTCTATTTTGGCGACGTAAAACGAAACAAACTCAACATGCCCTGGCCCAGCTGGATCGCGTGGGTATGGCAACGCGTAGCGACCGTCGTATGGGGCAACTCTCTGGCGGTGAGCAACAGCGTGTTTTGTTTGCGCAAGCTTTACTGGATGAGCCCAATTTATTGGTTTTAGACGAACCTACAACTGGGATGGACGAGCAAGGTGTTCGGTACCTTGAAGGTTTGATTCATGAAGTCGTTGGAGAAGGCAAAACGGTACTGGCAGTACACCATGACGTGACCGCAGTGCGCCGTTTAGACGCGCAGGTCCATGTCGTAAATCGTCAAATTGTGGCGTCAGGGCACCACTCAGATGTGTTAAGTCCTGATCGTATAGAAACATTATTCAAGCACTACACAGCAAAAGTGGAGGCTGCATAATGGATTGGTTGCGAGAGTTAGCGGTTAGCGGCGTTGAAGCTGGGTGGTTAAGCGATAGCTTTTCTTATGCCTTCATGGTGAACGCAATTGTGGCAGCGCTGATATTAGGACCATTACTTGGTGGTCTTGGTACATTAGTCATCGCCAAGCGACTGGCTTTTTTCTCTGAAGCGGTTGGGCACGCTGCGCTTACCGGAATCGCGATTGGTGTGTTGCTCGGTGAGCCGCCAGAGAATCCGATCATCGGATTGTTTAGCTTTTGTATGATTTTTGCGCTGTTGCTTCACTTTGTTCGTAATCGTACGAATGTACCTTACGACACACTGGTTGGGGTTTTTCTTGCACTAGCGTTAGCGGTTGGTGCTGCGCTGTTAATGTACGTTGCTCGCAAGATCAACATTCACATGTTGGAGAACGTGTTGTTTGGCTCGATCTTGACTGTGACGGACAACGATATCCTTATTTTAGCGATCAGTTGTTTGATCATATTACTGCTTCTTATTCCAACGTTTAACCGCATTTTGCTAACTTGTATCAGCCCGGATATTGCACGTGTACGCGGCTTTAATACCAGCTTTTATGATTACTTATTTGTCATGATGATCACCTTGGTCACCATCGCCGCGGTAAAGATTATTGGCGCGGTATTGGTTGGTGCATTGCTACTGATTCCTGGTGCAACGGCTAGGTTATTGACTAAACGCATGGGCAGTTTTGTTCTCCTTTCTTCTTTATTGGCAACCATTGCGTGTCTAGTAGGAACCATACTGCCGATGGAGCTTGAGCTACCAGTGCCATCAGGCGCATCCATCATCATTGTTTCTGCGGCATTTTTCCTAATAGCAACGGTTTACCGAATTATCCAAAAAGCGTAACCCTTTTTATAAAGTAATGAACATGAAGATAAAAAAATTAGCGATAACTTTTGGTTTGGTTATAGCGACGAAACTTCCATCGTTGGCAGGCGCCAAAGACATTTTAACCAGCACTCCCGTCACGTACATGTTGTCTGAGCAACTCATGAAAGGTACAGGGATAGAGACTCAGTATCTGCCTCCAAAGCGTTACGGCGTTGAGCGTCTTGAAAACTGGTTCGCAAATAAAGGTACAGAGCAAGTTAAGCAAGCGGGTCAAGTCGCGACGGTTGCTATTACTCTTGGTGCGATTTGGAAACAAGACCCGACTTATGTTTACGCTCGACAGGGCAACATTAACTTGATTGAAATCGATGCATCGCAGGCCATTTCTCCTAGAGCTCAAGGAGTTGCAGTACTGACATTGGAAAACGGGTCAACATCGAAGTACGCATGGCTGAACCCTACAAACTTAATCCGAATGGCGGGCATTGTTGGAGAGGATCTACAACGTGTATATCCTGAACACCAAAAGGCGATTCAAACGAATCAACAGGCTCTTATGCTCAATGTGCGTGAACTGATCAACCAACAACAGGCAGAGATCTTCGATAAAGGCATCGATTCAGTGGTACTGATGAGTGAGTCATTAGAGGACTTTGCCTCTGGCAACCAATTGTTTGTGGTTGGGCGCGAATTTAAGCCGGAACTTGAGTGGACAGAAGAAGACAAATTATCTTTAAAAGCTCAGTTTGAACAAGATAAAACGCTATGGTTAGTGACGGATAAACGACCGTCGAAAACCTTGACATCGCTTATTAAACCGAGCCGCATACTGCAAATTGATGTTATTGACCGCTGGGGCAGTAACGGTATCAAAACTGAGAAGCCACTCGCACGTTGGGAGATGTGACACGTAAAAAGCCACAGATTTTATGATGGGGAATGAAAAGTTCCCTATTTTTTTGTGATTAAGTTCAAAATGTGAGCATTGATACCACTGGTTGCATAAGAAAGTGTTTGTTTCATTTCTATTTCATTACTACTTTGTTATGTGTTCGTTGCGATTGATTCGGATTTAATCTGTTTCTAAGCGAACCGGTACAAACAACTATACGGATGTTAACAATGAAAATGAAAACTCTAGCCGTTGCAGTGGCGGCACTAGCATGTGGTTCACAGGCCTTCGCAGCAGAAGTTTACAACAGCGATGGTACATCTTTATCGATCGGCGGTCACGTTTCAGTTGGCGTGGGTGAGTATTTCGAAGAAGAAGTAAAAGTTCACCAAGTGTCTCCACGTATCAATGTTGCGGGCAAGAAAGACATTGGCAACGGTATCACTATCGACGCTAAAGGCGAATGGGCACTTAACTACCTAAATGGTGGTAGCCAGTCGTTTTCAACTCGTTTGGGCTACATCGGCGCGACCCACCAGCAGTTTGGCCGTTTAGTGGGAGGTACACAGTGGTCTCCGTACTACGATGTCGCTGGCGTTGCGGATCTACCAATCGCGTTCGCGAACGACTTTTTGTACGACAATCACAACAATCTAGGTACTGGTCGTGCTGAAAAAATGATCAGCTACCGTAAAAGCTTTGAGTTTGGCGAAGGTTTTGCTTTCAACCTAGGTCTTGGTTGGCAAGGTGAAAATGATGATAGAGGCCTATCATTACAACAAAACCCTAACACAGGTCTTCCAGAATACGTTTCTAAAGGCAGCAAGTATGACCAACGTGGTCAAATCGCACTGAGCGGCTCTGTTGCGGGCTTTGGTCTAGGCTACGTATACAGCGGCGGTGATGTTGAGAATTCTGGTCTAGGTACTAAAACTGCTGAATCACACCTTGTTTCTGTAAATTACGGTGAGTATGGCTCTGGTCTGTACGCAGCTGTTGTATACGGCATGAACGAATACTTCTACGAGATGCGTGAAGAAACTACTCAGATTGAGGGCCTACTAGCGTACGGAGTCAACAATTGGACGTTCAGCGTTAACTACGAAGGTGTAGAAGACGACAAAGACAACAAGACAGTTTCAAGCGAAACTGCGCTACAAGCAGAGTACGCAGTAACTCCTGCATTCGTTACTTTCGCTGGTTACCAGTTTGACCTAGGTAACGACTACAACAATGAAGAGAACGACTACTGGACTCTAGGTGCTCGTTACTACTTCTAATAAATAGGCCAGTTTCTACTGCCTAAACACATTTATTGTGTTAACGCCTACTCGTTGTGAGTAGGCGTTTTTCTTTCTGCTTTCCTTTGGCTATAAGAGACGCTGGTCGTTCTGTGCTTAGGTAACCCCACTCCTTGTTTAGAGAGTGCGTCTATAAAAAATGCCCGCAACTTGCGGGCATTTTTGTTGTTAGAAGAGATGCAGTTCTATTAATACGCTTATTTTTTATCGAGTAAATCGAGGAAGAAGGCATACTCTAGCGCATCTTCTTTTAAGCGCTTAAATCGACCAGATGCGCCGCCGTGTCCGGCTTCCATATCGGTTTTGAACAACAAGACGTTATCGTCTGTCTTCATTTCACGAAGTTTGGCGACCCACTTCATTGGTTCAAAGTACTGTACTTGAGAGTCGTGCAAGCCAGTCGTTACCAACATGTTCGGGTAGTTTTGCGCCTTGATGTTGTCGTAAGGCGAGTAACTCAACATATAGTCATAGTATGTTTTGTTATTTGGGTTACCCCATTCATCATACTCATTGGTGGTCAATGGAATTGATTCATCGAGCATAGTGGTTACCACGTCCACAAACGGAACATGTGCACCGATACCGCGGTACAGTTCTGGTGCTTGGTTGATGATAGCCCCCATTAAGAGACCTCCTGCAGAGCCACCAACAGCGAAGACTTTATCTTTCGCGCCGTAGCCTTGTTCAACCAAACCTTTAGTCACATCAATAAAGTCGTTGAATGTGTTTTGCTTGGTTAGTTTTTTACCGTCTTCATACCAAGGGCGGCCAAGCATTTCAGATCCACGAATATGAGCAATGGCGTAAACAAAGCCGCGATCCAACAGACTCAAACGTGTCGAGCGGAAAGTTGGCTCAATGGTTGCGCCATAAGATCCATAACCATATTGGTAGAGTGGATTCGTACCATCTTTCTTAAATAAGTCTTTACGATACACCAAAGAAACGGGTACTTCTTTACCGTCACGGGCTGTGACCATGATGCGTTCTGATTGGTAATTGTTAGGATTAAAATCACCAAGTACAGGTGTTTGCTTCATGACTTCTGACCCGCCCGTTTTTAGATCGAAATCGTAGTAGGTTCCTGGAGTGGTTAAACTGCTGTAATAAATACGAACTTTCTCGTTATCCAGCTCTAGGTTACCTGTCAAATAGGCAGCAAACGCATCGTCATTAAATGTGAGGGGGAATTCTTTTCCTGTTGAAAGCTGACGTACAGTGACGCTTGCTAGGCCGTTAGAGCGCTGCTCATAGACGATGTGATCATCGAATAACTCGAAGTCGACAAGTTGAGTGTTGTTGTCTGCCGCAATCACATCTTGCCATTTAGAGCGGTCATGCATGTCATTTTGATGAACTTTCATCAAACGGAAGTTGACGGCTTGATAGTTAGTATAAATGTAGTACCAATCGCCTAGCTTAGAAATACTGTATTCAATGCCATCTTCACGAGGATAGAACGGTTTCGCCTTTGCTTTAGGGTTGTTCGCATCAATAATAGAGACCCCACTGGTTTCTGTACTCGAATGCCAGATATAAATATCTTCGCCATCTTTGCTTTTGCTTAGTGAGGTGTAATAGGCGCTGTCGGTTTCCTCAAAAATCAGCTCATCGCTGCTTTGTGGTGTGCCCAATACATGACGATAAACTTGGTAGCCCAATAAGGTCTGTGGATCTTTTTTGATGTAGTAAAAGGCGTTGTTATCGTTCTGCCATGCGACAGCGCTTGAGGCCCCTTCGATTTCATCTTGTAGGTAATTGCCTGTTGTCAGGTCTTTGATCTTAAGGGTGTACACGCGGCGGCTTAATGTGTCTTCGCCATACGCCAATAAGTTTTCATTCGGACTAACGTATAGGCCGCCGATACTGAAAAATTCATGTTCTTTTGCTAGTTCATTGACATCTAAAATGATTTGTTTGTCTTTGCCTGCAAAGTCTTTAGCTCGCAAATGGACTTCGTACTCGTTATCTCCGGTCACTTCACTGGAGTAGAAGTAGTTGCCTTTACGAACAGGTACTGAGTTGTCGTCTTTTGCGATACGCCCTTTAATTTCTTCAAATAGCGTATCTTGAAGTGTTTCAGTGTGCTTTAGAACGGTTTCTGCGTACTGATTTTCTTTCTCTAGGTGCTGTAAAATTTCAGGGTCTTTACGTTCGTCGTCACGCATCCAGTAGTAGTTATCAACGCGGGTATCGCCATGAATAGTCATCGCGTGAGGGACTTTTTTCGCAACCGGAGCTTGAGTTTGTTGAGCAACGATCTGTGTTTGGGAGTATTGAGTCATGCTAGGAATTCCTTGATTGCTGCATCCGGCGACAAGCGCGACCGAGACGGCCAACGTAGTTAAAGTGAAACGCATCTGATTTTATCCTTATTGTACACCCAAGTGGCCTCATCCTGAGGGCTGGGCTTTCATTTTGTTAGTGGTTTTCAGTTGTCCATTCTTTGTTATGGGGTATACCGAAAAAGTGAGAATCCTCAATATTTCCGAGTTGGATACTCAATTTGAAGAGAGCTGAAAACACATTGTGTAAGCAGCTGTTATTTTTAACAAATATCAATTCGAAAGTTAAATCATTCTCATCGGGAAATCGATATAGTGTGATATGAAAAAAGGGACACACTTGTTGAGTGTGTCCCTTTTGGATTTTGAAAGTAAGCTGATAATGATCAGATAACTTGCGGTACTTCGTTTGAGTGATTGTGTGCTCGATTCACCCACATTAACCCAAGCATTGCAATTACCGACATTGCCATCATCAAAATGCCCAAAGGCATCTGGTTATGCGCTGGAAATAGTGACGCGAGCAAAGTTGCGACACCTGCCCCCAAGTTTTGCATGCCACCCAATGTCGCGCCTGCTGTTCCTGCATGGTATGGGAATGGCGCAATCGCTCCAGTTGTTGCTGCTGGGAAGAGAATACCCGCACCCAAAAAGTACACGGTTGCGCCTCCAACCAGCGTTAACGCCGTGGTCAAACCAAACAAGCCTGGGATGAGCACAATAGCAGAGCCCACAAAAATAGAGACCAAGCCTACGTTTAAAGCACGACGCTCAGAGCGACGTCTTGCGATGTAGCTAGATAAGCCTGCGCCCACCAAGTAACCTGGGATCGGCAATATAAACAGCAAACTTACCGTTGTTGCAGGTAATTCTAATACCCCACCCAATAACACCCCAGCCGCTGCTTCGAATACACCCACACCAGCGAATGTTGCAACCAGGCAAATCAAAAAGCCTTGAAAGCGACGGTCAGACAAAACGTGTTTGTAGCTTTTGGCTACTGGTTCGAATTTGCGTTTCTCTTTTGGTAGCGTCTCCATCATGCTTGTCATCATGGTGATCACAACCGCGATAGCAAATAGCGCTAAGAACAAGTAGCTCGACCGCCATCCGAAAGCTTCTGTTAGGTAACCGCCTAATACTGGTGCCATTAATGGTGAGAAAATCACACACATGCTAATTAAGCTGTTTGCTCTGTGTAGATCAGAGCCTTCAAAGCAATCGCGAGTCAGAGTGCGTGACATCGCACCGCCGCAGCCAATACCTAAGCCTTGGATAAAGCTACCAATCAAGAACCATTCAAATTGATGTGCAAATAATGCTACCAGTGTACCCGCGATGTAGATAAGCAGCCCGACGATGATGATCGGTTTGCGTCCCAAGCGGTCCGATAGTGTGCCATACGCAAATTGCGACAAGCCATATGGGATTAGGTAACAAGCCATCACAGCTTGAAGTGATGACGCAGATACCAAAAACTCGCCCGCCATATGACCGATTGAAGGCACGTACATTGTCTGGGTCATTTGACCCACGGCAGTCAATATAGCGATTAAAAAGGTAAGTTTCGCTAATGGAAACGAAGCAGACATTTGCGTATCTCTCCAAAAAATTTAAGACGTAAAAACCCTTAGCGCTCTTTTACAGAGTGCCAACTGACTTCTTGTGTTGCGGGGGTATTTGCGCGAGATAATAGTGCTTGCTTGTATAATTAGCAATCGAAAACTGTGAAGTCGAGCAAGATAAAAATCTATGATTTCAATTAGAAAAACTAATCCGATTTTGTTTTCAAAAAGAGGTGCATTTCTTTGTCTATTTACGTTAAATCTTTTGCTTTTCGTGAATAGTATGAGCCTTATAGGTAACTGGTTTTAATGGTTAAAGTGCAAAAATAAAGCGTCTGCTCGGTTGATCTGAGTTCAAGATGAAACGAGTGAATAAAAGGTAGAGGAAGGCATCAGAAAGAAAAGGGAGCCGAAGCTCCCTTAGAAATGATTATGTCTATTCGCGCTCAGATGCGTATGCGTAAAGCATTTCTAGTGCGATGGTTGCTCCCGCTAGTGCGGTAACATCACTGTGGTCGTATGGAGGCGATACTTCGACAACATCCATACCCACGATATTCATGCCGGCTAAACCACGAATAATTTTCAGCGCTTTGTCTGAGTTCAAGCCACCACAAACTGGTGTACCAGTTCCCGGTGCGAAGGCCGGGTCTAAGCAGTCGATGTCAAAAGTGACATACACTGGCTTGTCTGCGACGGTGCGACGAATTTCTTCTAGGATCTCGTTCACCGGCATGTCATTCGCTTGCATCGCATTAATCACATTGAAGCCGTGATCTTGCTGTTTGTACTCCGTACGAATGCCGATTTGTATTGAGTTCTTCGCTGAGATCAAACCTTCTTTCGGCGCATGGTAGAACATCGTACCGTGGTCGTATGAACTGCCATTTGCATAGGTGTCCGTATGAGCATCAAAGTGAATCAAAGCCATTTGGCCATGATGCTTCGCATAGGCACGTAGGATAGGTAGCGTGATGAAGTGGTCACCGCCCAATCCCAACATGGTTTTACCACTTTTTAGAATTTCACTGGTTGCCGCTTCAAGGCGGTAAGTAAAATCTTCCGCATCACCGCAATCGAACACGAGATCACCTGCGTCGATCACTTTCAGTTTATCCAATACGTTGAAGCTCCACGGGAACTTCTTACCTTCCCATGCCAAGTTGACTGAGGCACGGCGAATTGCATCTGGACCCATACGCGCACCTGGACGCCCAGATGTTGCCATGTCCAGAGGGACTCCCAACACCACAACGTCTGCGTCTGCCGATACCGGGTTACGAATGTACGGCAGACGTAAAAACGACATAGAGTTGGAGTAAAGCGAATAATCAGTTTTAGTAAACAAATCATTCATATCAGAAGTCCTCTAAATAGGTGTATCCTGCTAGACCTTGTTCTAGTTCTGCTAGGATTTGTGCTTGTTCATTGGCTTCAACTCGCTGTGAAACCAATTGTTTATAATTGTCACGAATCGCATCCACGTCGATATGAACGTAGCGCATCATGTCTTCTACACTATCACCTTCGTTGATGTAACTGATCTCAAATTGACCGTGTTCATCAACATTGACTACAGCACTGTGGGTATCACCAAATAGGTTGTGCATGTCACCAAGGATTTCTTGGTATGCGCCTACTAGGAAAAAGCCCATTAAGTACGGTTTGTCTTTGCTCCAAGCTGGTACAGGTAGCGTGCTCTCGATGCCTTGACCATCAACGTAGTGATCGATCGCGCCATCAGAGTCACATGTGATGTCCAACATCACTGCACGACGCTCTTCCGCCTCGCCCAGACCAGAAAGTGGCAGAACAGGGAACACCTGATCAATACCCCAAGCATCTGGTAGAGATTGGAAGAGAGAGAAGTTCACGAAGAACTTATCCGCAAGACGTTCGCTCAACTCGTCCAGAATCGGACGGT
The DNA here is from genome assembly GCF_033339195.1 of Vibrio sp. 811. Lineage (NCBI taxonomy): Bacteria > Pseudomonadati > Pseudomonadota > Gammaproteobacteria > Vibrionales > Vibrionaceae > Vibrio > Vibrio sp. 811. The sequence continues at coordinate 263,954 of NZ_JAWOUB010000006.1, read as the reverse complement.
GGAAGCGATTCTTAGTGCTCATCTTGCGGCTTAATTCGAAGTAAATGCGCAGTGACAATTGTTCTGCCCACGCACGTTGTTCCAAGTTAAGCACGCCTGTAGCAAATTGAGAGTGCACTTCTGCCAAATCACTTTGGGTATCATTGTAAATCTCAATTAACGCACGAGCGTCTGTACCATCTTGTAAGTTTTCCCAGTTTCGCCACATGTTTTGTAGCAAAAGCGGAGCGTCATCATCAAGCTCATGTACTTCTTCCGGTAGGTACGACTCGGTACCAATTACGTTAGAAATCAATACAGCGTGGTGCGCTGTTAGCGAGCGACCCGATTCCGAAATGATCACTGGCATTGGTTGTTCGTATTGCAGACACACATCGCCCACTGTGTTCACGATATTACGTGCGTATTCTGCAAGGCCGTAGTTCATCGAATTCGATGATTGGCTGCGTGTGCCGTCATAATCCACTGCCAAGCCGCCGCCCACATCGAAGTACTCGATGTTTGCACCGAGTGCGCGTAGTTCGCAGTAGAAACGTGCAGACTCGTTCACACCATTGCGTACATCACGGATGTTTGCCATCTGTGAACCAAGGTGGAAGTGAACCAGTTGCATCGCGTCTAGGTTGCCTTCGCGTTTAAGACGTTCAATAACGCTAAGCACTTGCGATGCTGATAAACCAAACTTCGATTTTTCACCGCCACTTGCTTGCCATTTCCCTGCGCCTTGAGAGGCGAGGCGAATGCGTAAACCAAGGCGCGGTTTTACACCCAAACTTTTCGCTTCTTCTAGTACCAGATCCAGCTCAGAAAGCTTCTCTAGTACGATGAATACCTTGTGACCCAGCTTTTCACCGATCAGTGCAAGACGCACATACTCACGGTCTTTGTAGCCATTACACACGATCACGGAGCTACCTTGTTGAGCCAATGCAAGTACCGCCAACAACTCTGGCTTGCTACCCGCTTCAAGACCAAGCTGCTTGGTTTCTAGTTGAGCTTGGCTCGCTAGAATTTCATCCACCACTTCACGTTGTTGGTTTACTTTAATTGGGTACACCAACAAGTATTTGTTTGGATATTGGTATTCTTCAATTGCTTGGTTGAATGCGTGGCAAATACCATGCACACGTTGGTGCACGATTTGCGGGAAGCGTACTAATACAGGCAGATTTAACTGCTTCGCTTCTAGCTCATTTACAATAGCGCTGAAAGGGATTTGATGTGCACGATCACTACGTGGTGATACATATACTTCGCCTTGGTCATCAATGCCGTAGAAACCTTGGCTCCAGTAGTGAACGTTGTAGTCCGCGCGGATGCGGTCTAATTTAGTTGCTTTTTCCAACTCGATTCTCACAAAAATGTACTTAACTCCTTAATTAATTAGAAGGAAAAGTACAAAAAAGCAAATCATGAGGTATTTACCTCATACCCTGACACGAACTCCGTGTGCGCGCATTAACGGATAAAAGGGCCCTTGAGTCTAATGATTAAAATCTATCATCTCGATTATGATTTGTTGTCGTCGTTGGGTGTGAACATTTGTTTACCGGAGCGTCGATTCTGCTGTTATAGTTGGTCTGACCAGCAAGGAAGCGGTCATGAAAAATCTCACTCAAATAAGGACATATTTTGCAGCTGCACAGAATTCAGGGATACATTCAGACCATGTATCTCGCCGAATATCCCGATAAATTAATGTTGCTTGATGGTGCAAGTCGAGCAGACATTCCTCACCTTAAAGATTTTATTGAGCATCAACTCCATCGCCCTTTTTCTGACCTAAAGTTGGTCGTTGTGACTCATATGCATCCAGACCACGCTGGTGGCGCGCACAAGTTGCGTGATTTGACCGGATGCAAAGTGTTAGCAGCAAAGCGAGAAAGCCAGTGGTATGACGGTGTAGATGGTTGGTTAATGCATTTAACCGATTTGATGTTAGCGCGCTGGATGGCGAACCGGATGCGTAAACCAAAGCGAAACCTGTGGTATTCGCGCAAGCTAAAGCCCGATATCGAACTCATCGATGGTGAGTGTATTCCGGGGTTTGATGATTGGCAGGTACTAGAAACGCAAGGACATACCGATAGAGATCTGTCGGTTTATCATTCTGAACAAGATGTATTGTATGTGGCGGATTTAATGGTGCAGGTTAAGAAACATCTTATTGCGCCGTTTCCCATATTTCATCCAAACCAATATCGCCAATCATTAAAGCGTGTGTTTGAGATGAATCCGCAATGTTTGCTTTTGGCACATGGGGGAGAGGTGACTTTGGATGAAAAAGCGTATCAGCACATTTTGAATACAGCGCCGACTAAGCCAATGACGCACTGGCGAGTGACAAAAGTTAAAGCGAAGGGATTGTTGTTTGCGTTATTTCGTAGGAAGTAGGCTAAGATAAAGCCAGACGAGTGATGCTCAACAAAAACGTTCGATCACTCATCTGAAGCTACGGGGTTAAGATGCCAATAAGTGAGATTGGCTAGGATCAACGAGCACTTTGTCTGCCATGCCCTGACGACCTAACAACATCATGTAAGTCATTTTTTCACGGTTAGTCAACGTAATGTCGATTGGCCATTGTTGGTCGCCCATACGCAGCATCGTTGTGATCACGCAGCGGTGCTCAAAAGTACCGTTAGAAGATTTAACCTTACGGTTTGCTTTTAGTTTCGCTGTGCAGCGAACCACTTGTTCTAAATGGTATACATCTGGGTGCAGATCGAATGCAACATAAGACTGACCATCTTTTTCAAAGCAATCAATATTGTCTACATGTAATGAAGAGGTTTGAGCGCCTGTATCAATACGCGCTTCAAGGTGAGTAATCCCTAACTCTGGCAAGCAAATAGCTTCGGCATTCCCAATGATCATTTTCTGATTCATAGTGTCATCCTAGCGACGAGTAACAAGAGAGCCGGCTTTTGGCTCTCTTGTGCGTTAAACAAAAATCAACCTTTACCGCGAGTACGGTTTGAATTTGGCTTAGCGTTTTTCTCGATAAAATCGAAGATCATACCAGCAACGTCTTTACCTGTTGCTAGTTCGATGCCTTCTAGGCCAGGTGAAGAGTTCACTTCCATCACCACAGGACCATTTTTAGATTGAAGGATATCCACACCACAAAGGTTCAAGCCCATCACTTTCGCTGCATTTACAGCGGTTGCGCGTTCTTCTTTGCTTAAGCGTACGAGTTGCGCAGAACCACCACGGTGAAGGTTCGAACGGAATTCGCCTTCTTTTGCTTGGCGCTTCATTGCAGCAATAACTTTGTTACCGACAACAAAACAGCGGATGTCCGCGCCTTTTGCTTCTTCGATAAACTCTTGCACCATGATGTTTGCTTTCAAACCCATGAATGCTTCGATCACACTTTCTGCCGCTTTATTTGTTTCAGCAAGTACAACACCGATGCCTTGAGTACCTTCTAGCAATTTAATGACTAGAGGTGCGCCACCAACGTTTTTGATCACGTCCTGAATGTTGTCAGGGTGGTGAGCAAAGCCCGTGCGCGGCAAACCGATGCCTTTACGTGATAGCAATTGCAATGAACGCAATTTGTCACGAGAGCGGCTGATCGCTACAGATTCGTTGACACAAAATGTGCCCATCATTTCAAACTGACGTACAACAGCAGTGCCGTAAAACGTAATAGATGCCCCAATACGCGGAATAACAGCATCGTATTGCGGTAATTCTTCACCCTTGTAGCGGATCTTAGGGTTGTTGCTCGTAATGTCCATATAACAGTGAAGCGTGTCGATCACATCGATTTGATGCCCACGTTCTTCACCCGCCTGTTTTAGGCGCATGGTTGAATATAAATTCTCATTACGAGAGAGAATAGCAATACGCATGGCAATTCCTTAGTAAGTCAGTACCAAATTAAAATATAAGTATAGAGCATAGAATGCAGTAGGCAGGTGATCATGTTATGACATAACCTACTTACTTCAACGATTTAGAATTGTGGTTGAACAACCACGTCGTCAGAGGTGCGCACCTTAGGGCGTTTTTTTGTGAGATGAAAACGAAAAAGCATCGTCGACACGACAAAAATATTTTATCGAACGCTCACGCCTTGCGGTATGAGACTGTCAAGGGTGAGATAAATAAAATTGAGCAAAAATTTCATCGCTTTGTCACGAATTATCGCTTAAAAAAGCGGCCAATTTGACCGCTGTTTTTAGCTGTTTTGATAGTGACTTAAAAAAAGTTCCGCCGTTTGGGTAGCTAACAGCCTAGATTCTTCATTCGACAAAGAGGGGCGAATTCCCATTAACTGCGGCCAGAATGCACTGCCTTTAAGTAAGTTGTGCAATTGAGTGCTTGCTATATGTACATCATCAATTTGCAAAGCGCCACTGTTCGATTTCTCAGTAAGCCAGCGGTACAGGGCGGTTTCCTGTTTCGACATTTGTTCTGCTTGTTCTTTGAGATCTTCCGGCTTAAATAAGAAGTGCCCAAATGCCACTTTTGCCAGCTCAATATAGTTTGGTTCCGTCACCACAATGATCTCGCTGTAGAGTAATTCAATCAATTGATCTTTTAGCGGGAGTGTTGGTAAACGTTCAATGTCGCTATCCATCATTGAAGAACGCCATAGTTCGGTTAGTAACTCTGTCACGATCGCTTCTTTAGAAGGGAAATGGTTGTAGACCGTGCGCTTAGAGACTTGCGCGATAGCAGAGAGCTTATCCATGCTGGTGTTTTGCACCCCAAACTCTTGGAACGCTTGCTTTGCTGCGCACAGGATGGCTTCTCTTTTGGTTTCGCTACGACTTTTTCTTTTTACATTCATAAGCTTGCTAAGTTAAGAAGATCATTTCTTGATCTATTTTACACTAAGTAGTTTACTTTTGATAATTAGAATGTAAACTGCACCGTGTAGTTTACATTTGTTCGGGTTAACTTTTTATGAAAAAAACTTTGCTAGCCACAGTAGGAGCGTTCGCGATGGGTACATCAATGATTTCTTGTTCTAATGTTGATACTGAAAAAGCGCCAACATACCCGGACAAATTTGCAAATACAGAGTTGGAATACAAAAGCGGTTTGGGCGACATGTTCGAAATCATGAAAGCGTATTTTACGACTGAGCGCCTTAACCCAACACCAACGATTGAAATTCCAGTGCATGCGATCACAGCGCGGCAACTGTTAGAAGAGCAAGATGACGTCATCTATCGTCTGGGTCACTCAAGCGTATTAATGAAGCTCGATGGAAAACTGGTGATGACCGACCCTGTATTCAGTGATCGCGCGTCTCCTGTACAATGGGCAGGGCCAAAACGCTTTCACCAAACCCCCATCACGATAGAAGATTTGCCAACTATCGATGTGGTGGTGATCAGTCATGACCATTACGATCACCTAGATAAAGCTTCTATTAAAGTGCTAGGCGACAAGGTGGGCACTTTCTTGGTGCCGTTAAAAGTTGGCCAATTACTGGTGAATTGGGGTGTGCCGAAGGAGAAAGTGATCGAGCTAGATTGGTGGGAGTCACATTCTGTCGACGGCATTGAATATACATTGACTCCGACTCAGCATTTCTCCGGTCGAGGTTTGACAGACCGCGATACGACACTGTGGGGCAGTTGGGTTATTAATGCACAACAACACAAAGTGTTCTTCAGTGGTGACTCTGGTTACTTCAATGGCTTTAAAGAGATTGGTGAAAAGTACGGTCCGTTTGACTTCACTATGATCGAAACCGGCGCATACAATGAACTTTGGTCAGACATTCACATGTTCCCAGAGCAAAGCGTTCAAGCACACATTGATGTGCAGGGCAAAGTGATGATGCCAATTCACAACAGTACGTTTGATTTATCGATGCATGATTGGAATGAGCCGATGCAACGCGCGTTAGATATCAGTGAAGAGCGCGGTGTAACGTTAGTGAGCCCTGAGATTGGTCAACGCTTGGCGATTGCGGAGCCTCAGCCTGCGAAGGCATGGTGGCAATAATGGCTGAGCTAAACAGCCAAACATCAGAATAGTTAAGTCACTTATTAGTAGTTACTTGGTCAGGGATAAGGATAAAGGTGCGATGAAAGCAAAGTGGACGTTGTTACTTACATTAAGCATTCTGCCTACCTTTGCACTAGCAGGGGTAGAGCAAGATATCTCGACGTTGATAAAACGATTTGAGCAATCCTCTTGCACCTTTATCCGCAACGGCAAGGCGTACACTAATCAAGAAGCGGCAGAACACACGCGCAATAAATGGGATTACGCCAAAGATGACGTTGATTCCGTGGATGTGTTTATAAAAGAGGTCGCGTCAAAGAGCTGGTTATCTGGCAAACCATATTGGGTGGATTGCCAAGAGGAACGCATTACCAGCGAAGAGTGGCTAACATCATTGATGCGCGCCACCGATCACATCCAATAACACTTCTTTGATGGTCTGATAGCGCAGAGGTAGAGCACGACTGCGCTTACGAACTAGAAATAGCTCTTCACATACAGTGTTTTTCAATTGAGCAATGTGTAACGTGTCTTTTAGCGGAAAATTGTCGACCGCACTTTGAGGCAGCACGGTGAAGCCAAGTCCTTTGCTGACAGGCAGCAAAATTTGGCTCAATTGATTTACGTAGCCGGATAATGGTAAATCGCTCATCTTAATTTCTTGGAGCTGTGGTTCTTCACATTGGTCAAAAAACAGCGTCATGTAATGCTCGGCATCAGGGTGGCTAATGACACCACAGTCATGCAAGAGTTGTGGCGTTATCTGCTTATTTTGATAATGCTTTGGCAGAACCAAGCACAACCTCTCTTTACCAATTCGCTCACTGTGAAACAGACCTTTGTTGGGAACATCAGTCACGATACCAATATCGATGTGCCCTTGCGTTATGGCGTTGAGAATAGATTGATTTGGCGCGGCTTCTAAATGTAACGATAAGCTCGGGTGCTGTTTTTGCTTCTCCAAAATGGGCCCATACAACATTAACGCCATTGCACCAGAACAAGCCAGTTTACAGTGGCCTGAAAACGCATCATCAAAACTGAGCTCTTCGAGCAGCTTCTTCTCTCTATCTTCTAACTCGAGCGCATATGCGTAGACAATCCTGCCTTGCTCGGTTAATTCGAAGCTTTTGTTTTCGCGCTTGATCAAGGCATGCTGACAACTTTGCTCTAATTTTTTGATGTGTTGGCTGACGCCAGGCTGAGTCATAAAAAGTTTTTCTGCCGTTTGCGTAAAATGACCGACTTCAATCAATGTCTTAAATGTATGTAACCAAACAGGATTAAGCATAGTGTGTGATTTTCTGAGAGCTTTGTTGGGAGACGTAAAGAAAATGATAGCACGGTGTTTTATGAAAACAGAGAAGACTTAAACGATAAAGATGAATCGCTATCAATACATTACAGACAAAATAAAACCCCGCCTGGTTTCCCAGACGGGGCTTATTCTTTTTCGCAGCAATCCAGCTACTAATAGGTGCTCCCTGCATCTATCCTTGATTGTGGCTAAGTCCTTTAACCGAGTTCCTTGTTCATCGCCTTCCTAGCGGTGTCCATTCTTGCCTATCATCCTGACGGGCGAACTCTATCCTAGAGCTTAACTACATCCTTGCTGACAACTCATCCTAAGCTATCAAATCTTCATCCTGAAGATACCCAATCCTTTAGGCTTTTTTCCTGTTCCCGCCAACATCCTGTCGACAAATTGAGTATTGATGTTTTGCTGATTTGACTCAATTAACTTTTCTAAATTATTTTTACTTATTATTTTAAGTGAATTTAAATATTACTTTTAAATCATATATTTAATGTTTTTTCTGGCATTGCTCTTAGAGGTGATTAATCTATTTGCTTACAACTCTTGTAAGAGATCTCGCACAAGTTTGGTGGTGAATGTATTAATGTGCGCTTTTTGTTCCGAGTTCTGTGGATTGAACTGGATCACAATGCGTTAAAAGGGAGACGATAAAGATGAAAGTGAATTGATCTTGAGTAGAGATTTGTTTGAAAAGAAATAAAAATTCTTGCGGTTTTTATAAACAGTATGGTAAATCTGAAATGCCCACCTTGTTAATCCTTATTAAGATTCAATGACAGTATAAGTAGGGAACTTGATTGCCATTTTTCTGTCATATCTGGTGAGTAAGTTAACCGTGTCAGATAGATAATATGCCGTTTGCCAGTAAAAACAGGCTGCAAGAAACCGGTATTTATCATTATGTTGTGAAATATGTCACGGTTAAATGATTGATTCCCTTATAGATTGAAGGGGATACGACCTTAGACAATAAGCTCCATGAGGAGCGTTACTTATATAAGATGAGGGACTTTACTATGAAAAAGACTAGAAGAGCTCAGCTACATCGTGTGCGTATTCAATACTGGAAAGACACGAAAGACGCCCCAGCTAAAAAATCATAGTTAATTATACCTAAAGGCACGAGCTGGCTGTGGAACACAGTTTCCCGTTGATTGCCAGCTCAAAAACACCACAATCACATTCACTCCGCGCAACTTCCCAAACCCCTATTTTTACTATCGCATTCTTCAAAAAATAAAAAAGCCAGTCTTAAGACCAGCTTTCTCTACCATTTACTGAGCTCTGCGTATTACAGGTTGCCCTTTAGTTACAGGTAGTTGGCGTCAACTAGTTCGCCCGCTTGCGCGCTTTTCACTTCTGGACGTGCTTCTAACCATTTAATAACTTGCGCTTTCTGTTCTTCAGTCGCACTGCCGTAACGGTCAGTAGAACATAGGAAGCCTTCAAACAGTTCTAGACCACCGCCACCGAAGCAAAGACCAAGCTCGTCAATGTAGTCGATAAAGTCATCAACGAATGCATCGTAACGGTCGAAGTCGTTAATGTCTGTTTCACAGCTGATCTCGAAACCTAGGATTGCGAACTCACCTAAGAACAGCTTTTTACGGATACGACGGCTCTTGTTATCGATCTTGTCTAATTTCATGATTATCTCTCGTAGATGATTTGATTTCGTACACCTTATACCTTCTATCACACTTTAGCCCAAGTAAAATCAGAATGAAGCGATACAGTTGGTGATTATGTGACCAGAATTTAATTGCTTCGTTAGCTGTGTTGGTTGGTTTGCAGTATTGTTGAAACACAAGTTTCATATGTTTTAAGCACTTTTGTCATTTTTCTTATCCAAACTTCTTGCCGTTCAACTAATCACTTATTTATTAATTAAACTATAAGATCGGGAAAGTAAAAATGAGCAAGGAAACCTTTGACGCGACGCGTTATAACCAAAGTGAAAACAAACCATTTGAAGAAGTATTAGAAGCGAGCCTATCTCGACGCAGCATTCTGAAAGGTGGTTTAGGTATCAGTGCGATGACAGCGTTTGGTGCTTTCGGATTGGCTGGTTGTAACTCGTCTGACTCAGGGAGTACAGTAAGCAGTGGTTCGGGCGCATCTAAAGCCGTTCTTAACTTTGAATCTATCCCTGGCTCACTCACTGACGCAGTTTCAATTCCACAAGGCTACACCGCACAAGTACTAGTACCTTGGGGAACACCACTTAATGCGCAAGGCAGCGCATGGCAAAATGATGGTACCAACACCAGTACCGATCAGTTAAATGCGCTAGGCATGCACCATGACGGCATGCATTTTTTCCCATTGAACGATAGTACTACAGATGGCTTGCTATGTATTAACCACGAGTACATCGACACATCAGCACTGCATCCAAATGGTCCGACGGTTGAAAATGGCGTACGTACCATTGTAGATGAAGTGCGTAAAGAGATTAACGCGCACGGTGTGTCAGTGGTTCGCATTCAACTGGAAGACAACATGTGGAAGTTGGTTGATACCGACCCACTAAACCGTCGTTATACTGGTGCGACAGTCATGGATTTGTCTGGCCCGGTGGCCTACACATCTTTAACTGTCACTCGTTTCTCACCAGATGGCAGCCAAGCGCGTGGTACGTTAAACAACTGTGGCAACGGCTACACGCCGTGGGGCACGTACTTAACGTGTGAAGAGAACTGGCCTGGTTACTTTGTTAACGCCGGGACTCGTACAGAAGAGCAAGATCGCATTGGTGTTGATGACCAAAGCACACGCTACTTGTGGGAGACATTAGCAGGAAATGCAGAAGAGCGTCTTGATGAGTTCTCTCGCTTTAATGTGGCTCCAACAGGAGCAAGTGCGATGGATGATTACCGTAATGAAGCCAATGGTCACGGTTACATTGTCGAGATTGACCCTTACACGCAAAACTCACGTGCGAAGAAACGTACTGCGCTAGGTCGTTTCCGTCACGAGGGCTGTACTTTCGGTAAGCTTGAAGAAGGCAAACCAGTGGTATTTTATTCTGGTCACGATTCTCGCTTTGAGTACCTATACAAATTTGAATCTGCGGCAGCGTGGGATCCAGCAGATGCTAACCCTGATAACCGCTTGGCGATGGGTGACAAGTACATGGACGAAGGCACACTGTATGTGGCGCGCTTCAATGAAGACAGCACAGGTACTTGGTTACCATTAACGCTTGATAGCGTAACAACCGCTGGTGGTACATTAGCGGATCACTTTGATTCACTGGCTGAAATTATCATCAATACTGCGGGTGCGGCGGATTTAGTTGGGGCAACACCAATGGATCGACCAGAGTGGTGTACGGTTGATCCATTCACGGGTTCAGTATATTTAACATTGACGAACAATACGCGCCGTACAGATGAAACCAATCCTGCGAATCCACGTTTGAATAATAAGTTTGGTCATGTTATTCGTTGGGATGAAGGTGCTTCAGCAACTGACTTTAATTGGGATATCTTTGTGTTTGGTTCGCCAGCAAATGGTGATGCAGATACCAACCGTTCTGGCTTGAATGAGTTAAACCAGTTTGCGAGTCCAGACGGATTAGCGTTTGATGGCCGTGGTATTTTGTGGATTCAGACTGATAACGGCGCAGATGAAGTTACATCTTACACCAATGATCAAATGTTGGCTGTTGTGCCATCTAAGCTAACAGATGAGAATGGTGATCAAGCTGTGATTGGTGCGGATAATCAAGCTGAATTGAAACGCTTCTTTGTCGGACCAAATGGTTGTGAAGTAACAGGCTTTACCATCAGCCCTGATTACAAATCATTGTTTGTGAATATTCAGCACCCAGGCAACTGGCCATACAGTGAAGATGCAGCCGAAGAAACGCCTGCTGGTGTTTCTGTGCGCCCACGAGCGGCGACAGTGGTTATTCGCCGTGAAGACGGTGGAGAGATTGCAGTTTAATCTCTAAATGAATAAACACCTTAAAATTCAAGCCCTGCAATTGCAGGGCTTGATGGTTTAGGCGAATGCCTCGTTGCACTTTGTACCTAAACAACAGGCTTAGCTTTTCAATGAACCGCCTGAAGTACGAATCACGTCTTGATACCAGAAAAAGCTTTTCTTACGTTTACGTTCTAGCGTTCCTTGCCCATCATCATGACGATCGACATAGATAAAGCCGTAACGTTTGCTCATCTCAGCGGTTGAGTTCGCGACCAAATCGATTGGTCCCCAACTGGTGAAGCCCATCAGCTCAACGCCATCCAAAATTGCTTCATGTGCTTGTACAAGATGGTCGTTCAAGTAAGCGATGCGGTAATCATCTTGAATCTCACCGTTTTCATCGATTTCATCACGTGCACCTAAGCCGTTTTCTACGACGAACAGTGGCTTTTGGTAGCGGTCGTGAAGGAAGTTCAGCAGAACACGCAGGCCTTTTGGATCGATCAGCCAGCCCCATTGGCTCTTTTCAAGGTATGGGTTTGGTACGCTATCGACGATGTTACCCACTTCTTTCTGTTTCGGATCCGCACTTGCACAGCCGCTTGCGTAGTAGCTGAATGAGATGAAATCGACACTCGCAGACGCAATTTCTTCTAAGTCGCCTGCTTCCATCTGAATTTCAATGCCGTTTTCGCGGAAGTAACGCTTCATGTAGCCAGGGTACTGACCACGTGTTTGTACATCACCGAAGAACAACCACTTGTTGTTTTCATGCATGGCAGCAAGCACGTCATCAGGGTTACAGGTGTATGGGTAGTTGATTGCGCCAAGCAGCATGTTACCAATCTTGCCGTTTGGTACGATGTGCTGACACAGTTTTACCGCTTTTGCGTTGGCGACTAGTTGGTGGTGAATCGCTTGATAAATCTCTTGTTCACTGGCGTCTTCTTGCAAACCAACACCAGTAAATGGTGCGTGCAGTGACATGTTGATTTCGTTGAACGTTAACCACAGTTTTACTTTGTCTTTGTAGCGCTCCAGTACAGTTCGAGCATAACGTTCGAAGAATTCGATGACGCGACGATCGCCCCAACCGCCGTAGTTCTCGACCAGTGCGTAAGGCATTTCGTAGTGAGATAAGGTCACGAAAGGTTGAATGTCGTGCTCGGTAAGTTCGTCAAAAATTTTATCGTAGAACGCCAAACCTTCTTCGTTAGGTTCTAGCTCGTCACCGTTCGGGAAGATGCGGCTCCATGCCAAAGATAGGCGCAGACAGTTAAAGCCCATCTCTTTGAATAGCGCAATGTCTTCTGGGTAGCGATTGTAGAAGTCGATCGCCACGTCTTTTATACCCGGCGTACGTTCTTCACGGGTTTGATGCGGACTCAAAATACCGTTTGGCAGCATGTCTGATGTCGATAACCCTTTACCCCCAAGGTTGTACGACCCTTCTACTTGGTTTGCAGCAATGGCACCGCCCCAAAGAAAATGTTCAGGAAACTTAATCATGTTTCTCACTCTTTATCGTTCGGAAGTTATTCGTTCTATTTGCTTGAGAATAGTGTAGGTCAAGGAGGGATTCTTGTATCGAGATCGTGTTTTTCTCAAACAGCGGGGATGCCTAGTTCTAATGATGATTTTGTAATCAATATCAACCTAGGCTGATTTGAACAATAAAGTAAAAGTCAGCCCATTTTGTTCATTCTTATGCACGCTAATTTGTCCGTTCATATCACGCATATTGTTGGCCGTAATCGCTAAACCCAGCCCTAATCCTTCACCAATTTTCTTTGAGGTTTGGAAGGGCTCGAACATGGATTCAAGCATCTCATCCGACACGCCGCAGCCATTATCACTGACGAGCAGTTCGACCTGATTAACGGTTGGGTTGACGATCAAGCTGAGCTGCGGGTTGGTGGTGTTGTTCATTGCATCTAGCGCATTCGAGACAAGATTACCGAGCACCTGAAGCAGTCGTTGTTCTTCACCCATGATGTTAGGTAAGTCATGAGGAACTCGCACACGCACATCCACTTTGTCTAATTGGGATTGATAAACGCGTAAGGTCTCTTCGAGTGCGGAGGTAAGAGAAATCGCTTGTAGGCTTTCTGGCTTGTTGTAGGCGAACGTCTTTAACTGGCTAGTCATGCTTGCCATGCGATCAATCAGCTTCTGCACCAAAACATTGTTGGCTTTCATCATTTCGGTTTCGCCACGTTCTGCTAACAGTTCGTTTGTTGTAAGCAGGGTACGCAAGCCTGTCAGTGGCTGATTGAGCTCATGAGTGATCGCGCTCGACATGCGACCCAAGGCGGCCATTTTGCTCGATTCAATTAACTGGCTTTGCGCTTCTTTTAGCGCTTGAGTGCGCTCTTCTACTCGCTGCGCCAGTTCTTGGTTGACCTGTTGCAGTGATTGCTCGGCTTTTTTCCGCTTGCTGATGTCGATGATAGTCGCAAGGAAATACTGCTCACCATGCCAAAGGAAACTGGTCAGTGAGAACAAGACAGGGAAGACGCTACCGTCACTGCGTCTGGCAATGGTTTCGACCGTGCTGATCTCTGCGAGCTCTTTATGTTTAGGTAAATCCTTAAGCAACTTGAGTGTGGTGGAGTTGGGATTGCCTGCGTCGAATAACTCCCAAGCAAAAGCATGTCGATTGACGCTTTCTGGTAAACAGAACAAACGCTTCGCCATTGGGTTGAGATCGAACAGTTGACCTTGTTCATCAATCAATAGCAGACCTACGTGGGTCTTATTGATCATCTGTTTCAAGCGGCGTTGAGACTCTTCCAACAAGGCTTGAATTCGTTGTTGGTTGATGTGTTTTTGGCGACGTTGTAGACCAATGATGACGAGTAATACAACTAACAAGAGCAGCGCCGCTACACTCCAACCAATCACGTTAATGGTTTGTTGAATCGGCTTAGAAGGGGTGAGGTAGCTGACGTACCAATTCAAATCATCCAATTTAACGGTGTGCGCAAAATATCGTTGCTGATTGAGCGTCCACACACTGATATTGGTGTTGTCGTATAAGCGCTGCGTTTCTAACTGAACGGTGTTGTTCGGTTCGTTAAACCAGTCAGCGTTATAAAGCGAGCTGCTTGATAGGAAAAAGCGTTGCTGACGGTTCTGCAACGTGATGATGTCTTGGCTAGTAATGGTCTGTTCGGTCAGCAAGCTTAGGTTGATTTGCACCACCACAATGCCTGCGATATCCAAACCATCGTAAATAGGCGCTGCAAGATAATACAACGGGCTCGAACCTTTGGTTTTGTTTACTAAGGAAACACCGCCGCCTTGATTGTGGATTTGTTCCACAATGGCTTTTCGGTCAGACAGGCTAAAGCGCTCTTCGATTAAACTCGAGACCAATACTTCGCCAGAGTTAGACAGGATTAGCCAACCTTCCGTATTGGCGGCTTTATCTAGCTGAGTCAGCAGGGTTTGCAACGGTTCGTAATAAGTCAGACTCCCTTTCACAAAAGCGATGGTTTCTGGGTTATTGGTGACGAGGTAAGGCAGATGGTAGAAGCGTTTAAGTGCACGGCGAACTTCACCAATATAGTCGAGCAGCTTTTGTTGAGCTTCGGTTTGAGTTTGTACGCTCAACCACTGACGAGCGACCTCTCTGCTGGCGCTATAGCAAGACAACATCAGCACTGCCGCAATTGCGACCACAAGCCATGTTTTGCCATTCCTTTTGCGCTGCATACCGACTCCATTCAGCTAGTGCGTTTTCACCAACAGTCATTAAAGAGTGCGCCTAACTGGTTGGATGTTAAAGACTTGTAAGCAAGAAGTGAGATCTAGCTCCTTTTCTCCTCAGTGGTTTTTGCTACCGTTAATAAAGAGCGATTTCTTTCCCACCCCATAAAGCAGGCAGTAACTCATGGCTTTTGACGACCCCCCTAAAATTGCACTTATCGAAGACGATGACATTGTTCGTCAGGCTACCAGCCAATGGCTGCAACTGGCGGGGTTTGACGTGACCGCATTCAGTTTAGGCGAAGAGGGCAAAGCGGCCATTCTTAGCCAAGAATTTGATGCGATTGTCAGTGATGTTCGCCTGCCAGACATCGACGGCTTGTCGATACTAGAAAGTCTGATTGCCAATCACATTCCAACGCCGGTTATCTTGATCACCGGACATGGTGACGTTGACATGGCTGTCGGGGCGTTACAAAACGGTGCGTTCGATTTTATCGAGAAACCTTTCCAGCCTGAGCGCTTATCTCAACGTGTGACCGAAGCGGTCGAGAGCTATCGCGCACAAACTTCTACTCAAGATCGCCAAGAGTACCTATCTAGCGTTAGCGGCTTAGAAGAAGTGTTGATTGGGCGAAGCCGGGTGATGCAACAGCTTAGAGAACAAGTTGCCAAGTTAGCGCGCATTGATACCAATGTGATCATTTACGGTGAAACAGGTTGTGGTAAAGAGCTAGTAGCGACCAGTTTGCACAATGAAAGCCAACGTAGAACCCATCATTTTGTGCCAATCAACTGTGGCGCGATTCCCGAGAACCTGTTTGAAAGTGAGCTGTTTGGACACGAAGCTGGAGCATTTACTGGAGCGGGTAAAAAGCGCATTGGTAAATTGGAATACGCGGATAAAGGCACCTTATTCTTTGATGAAATCGAGAGTATGCCGCTGTCCATGCAGGTGAAAGTGTTGCGTTCATTACAGGAACATACAGTTGAGCGCGTTGGAGGCAATCAACAGATCTCAGTTGATTTGAGAGTGATCGCCGCCGCGAAAGAAGATCTCAATGATCATGATGAGTTTCGTCAGGATTTGTACTATCGCCTCAATGTCGCGCAGATCTATTTGCCACCACTACGTGAGCGAGAAGAAGACGCGTTGATCTTGTTCGAACACTTTGCCCTGAAAAGTAACCCTGAGAGTCGTCCATTGAGTGAAGCTGATAGAAAAGCCATTCTTGCTTACGCTTGGCCCGGTAACGTGCGTGAGCTAAGGAATGTAGCGATGCGTTTTGCTCTGGATGAAACCGTCTCCGTAATGGAAATTCTCTCCAGTCGACCAACTTCTACAACCGAAGAGACACAAGCAGGCGTTCCGTTGGCGATTCAGCTACATAATTTTGAGCGTAAAGTGCTGCATGATTCCTTAGTTCGACACCAAGGACGAATTACGGATGTGATGGTTGAGCTGGATTTACCACGCCGAACCCTCAACCAAAAGATGCAGAAGTTTGGTTTGAATCGCTCTGATTACACCTAACTGAATTAACTACGGGCTCTGCTTTATGCGCTCTCTTTGAAGGAAGAAAACGTCAGCTCTTTGCCTTGCTCGGAGAGAACAGTCACGCGGTCGCGACCATTCTCTTTAGAGCGATACAACGCGTGGTCGGAGCGAGAAATTACATCGTGAAGTGTTTCGTCCGGTTTCATCTTAGCGACACCAAAACTCATGGTCACAGGTGTGTTGCTTGCGGCGCAGCATGGCTCTGTTCTTACCCAACTGCGAACTTTCTCAGCATACTCTGCCGCTTGTTGGGCTGTGTGTTTTGGAAGTACAACCATAAACTCATCGCCTCCAAAGCGAATGGCTTGGGCTTGTTGAGGAAGGTAACGGGTCATAATGTTTGCCACTCTCACAATCGTCTCATCCCCAGCTAAGTGTCCACATGCGTCGTTAATGTGTTTAAAGTTATCAATGTCCGTCATGATGATGCTTAAGCTTTCGTGTTTGTCGATTACTCGCTGTACCATCTTCGGTATAACCTTTTCCATGGCTCTGCGATTAAGTAATCCAGTCAGCGCATCCTGAATCGAAAGGTTTTCAATCGAAATTAATAAACGAGCGTTGATTAGCCAAAGCATGCAAAAGCTCATTGAGACGACAAGGCAGATGCTAAATAGGAAGGTGAGCTGATGGATCAGTCCTGCAGACATAAAGCTCGATAATTCTGAACCAAAATAAGACCAGATGACTCGCACGGCCATAAAAGCGCCATATCCAACTAGCGAAGCAGCCATGCCGATCATTGGCCATTTATCGTCTTGATTGTCGCCTTTCATCATCGCCCAACCACTTGCTAACGTTACTGCTGATAAGTAAACACTGATCACCAGAATACGGATACGGATAGAGGGCTCGTGGAAAGTGAAGTAGTAAGTGAGAGCGACAACAATGGGCAGCACAGCAGTGAAGCCGTAAGCGATCCTAAGTGTAAAAGCGCGGAAGATACAAACACCATAAAGTGTCAGCAGAAAGCCAATGAGCAACGTAGTATTAGAAGCGACAACGGTGAGCCAATCGGAAGCGCTGTCCCGAAAGCTCAGGAGTAAAGGCCCACCCCCAATGAATAACAATGAGATAGCAAAACAGGTTAACCCAGGAATTTTGCGCTGTTGGTATTGGGTAAAAAGCAGCCCAACTGAGTAGATACAAGAGAAAAGAATAATGATGAAGTTGAGAGTTCTTATATCTAAAGAAAAGTTGTCCATGTCGCCATCCTAGCCGCTCATCTTATATTTTATAAATCATACGCTTATTAAATATAAACACGACTTATACTAGAACAATTGATGCGAGATGTCTTGGATAGCTGATACTTTTGGTGATTAATGGAACAAGCCCACACTTGGTGGGCTTCGGTCTGAAATATGTCTTAATTTGTAGATTCTGCAACCGTCAATTGCGCTTTCGGTTTGGTTGCCACTACACCAACAATCACCATCGCAATAGTAGGAACAATCCAGCTTGCAAAGTAGTGGTATAGCGGCATGTTGCTGTCTAACCATTGGTTTGCGGCTTCTGGCATGTAACCTAGGATGTGCAGCGCATCAACACAACCAAACGTTAGAGCAGTGAATGCGGTCGCGACCACCATGATTTGCGACATCTTGTTGCGCACTGGTGCCATGATCATCAATGCAATCGCGACTGGATGAAGCGCCACAACCGCTGGCAATGTGATAGCCAATAGTTGCTCTAGACCTACGTTAGCGATCAAACCTGCCAATACCATGGTCGTGATAACGCAGCCTTTGTAGTTCACTTTGCTGAAAGTGTTGTCGTAAAACTCACTGCCTGCGGTGGTTACGCCGATAGCAGTAGTCAAACACGCTAATACCATCACGGCACCTAGTAATAGTGAACCAAATGCGCCGAAGTGGCTGAAGGTGAATGCCGTTAAGATGTCGCCGCCATTACTGAACTCAGAACCCAAGTATGAGCTTGTCGAACCAATGTAAGCCAATGAGATGTAAACAAATGCCATGGCAACGGCGTACATCAAAGCTGCAATTAGCGTGTATTTTGCGGTGGCTTTCGGACAATCCACACCCATGCTGCGAATCGCTCGGAAGATGATCCAACCAAAACCGATAGAACCTAGCGCGTCCATGGTCATGTAGCCTTGGGTTAAGCCTTCAGCAAATGCGCCAGATACGTATGGTCCTGTTGCGGTAGTTAGCTCACCTGCAGGAGAAATCAAAGCCGTCACAGACATGATGATCAAGATACCCATCAAGGCAGGCGTTAAGATCTTACCTAGGTTGTCTACCAACTTACCCGGATATAGGGCAAATAGAATGGTGATGGCACAGAAGGCAATAGTGAAAGGCACCAAAGCGGCATCACCAAACATTGGCGCAAAGCTAAATTGGTAAGCCACGGTAATTGCACGTGGGATCACGAACGCAGGGCCAATCACGATAAACACCATCACCCAAAAACTGGTCGCCAAAGGTTTAGGTAGGGCAGCGGTTAATTTGTCTGAACCGTTTACGATAGCCACCATCACCAGTGCCATCGCAGGCAGACCTACACCCGTCAAGAGGAAGCCAGACATCCCGCTCAGAAAGTTTTCACCTGCTTGGTAACCCAAAAATGGAGGGAAGATCAGGTTACCCGCGCCTAAGTACATGGCGAAAGTCATGAAGCCCAAAGCGGCGATATTGCGTGCGCTTAACATTGTTATTCCTCTTATGTTTCGCTTGGAAGAAACTGAAAGGAATGGGAGGAGTATGTGGTGTTCCCGTCAGCTTCTTCTCAAGCTGACAGAAAGTTTAGATATAGCCTGTCAGCTCTGAATCAGTTCCAGAGAGAGCAGGAGGATCGCAGCAGCAACGCCAGATGGGCGTTTTAAAGCGAATTGTGATTGCGCAGTTGCTGACATGAGTGATCCTGAGTGACAAAAAAGCACCAAGGAATACGTTTGCCTTGGTGTGTAGTTACCCTAACGAACATGAGGCTATTGGCACAACCCCGAAGTAGAAAATAAGTTGATACGGTCAATTTTTGTTTCTGAACTGGTGGATTGAACTGGTTTTTAAATTCAAAATTAGAATAAATGACTTTTCATTTCATTAACATGGCTTGTTTTGCTGTATTTTTGTGCTATTTGTAGTCGTTTAGGCTATAAGCCTCCGCTGGTAAAGTGAGCAGTTTAGAATGATGCGCTTTTTATTCTTATTGTTAAGACGCTCATTAGTTGTAGTCCAATCCAAAATCACGTCGGCAAAATATTGCTTATCAGCCAATCGTGCATTTATTTTGTCTTGATCACATTTTATTAACCTTTTGCGATCTAGGCGTGCAACCTTCTCCTCTTGAATAAGCAAGATCTTGCTCATCGCTTTGCTATCAAATCAGCATGATTTTGCTCACTTTTGATGTCTTTCTGTACTTATGTCAATAAATACAATGACTTAAAAGTTGGCATTTCAATTGCTCTAGGGAATTTGTTGTTAATAAAGATTTAACATGATGTAAATCCCCAATCGTGAAACGACTACACGGAGAGTAATAATGAAAATGAATAAGCTGGTAAAAGCTTTGGCTGTCGCTGTGACTTCTTTTGGTATTGCTGCTAACGCTGCGGCAGAAGATCGTAGTTACATTCTTGCAACGGCATCGACAGGTGGTACTTACTACCCTGTGGGCGTAGCGTTGGCGACGTTAAGCAAAGTGAAATTGGCACCAAAGCACCACTTCTCCCTTTCTGCAATCAGCTCTGCGGGCTCTGGTGAAAACGTCAAACTGCTGAACGAAAACGAAGCACAGTTCGCGATTCTACAAGGTCTTTATGGTGCGTGGGCTTGGTCTGGTGAAGGTCCTTATGAGAAGAGCGGTCGTCAAGAACAACTACGTTCAGTCTCTATGCTGTGGCAAAACGTTGAGCACTTTATTGTTCGCTCTGACTTAGCAAAAACTGGCACAGTGACTGACCTGAACAACCTAGATGGCAAGAAGTTCTCTATCGGTAAGAAGAACTCAGGTACTGAGAACTCTGGTCGCCAAATCATGAAAGGTCTGAAGGTCGACCCTGATAAATTCAACCTTGCGTACATGGGCTACGGCGGCAGTGCGAGCGCACTTCAAAACGGTACCATTGACGGCATGAACACGCCTGCAGGTGTACCTGTTGGTGCGGTTACTCAAGCTTTTGCTGCGTTGGGTAAAGACATTTCGATTCTTTCGTTTACTGACGAACAAATCAAAGAGGCGAACGGCAATTACAACCTATGGACGAAGTACGAGATCCCAGCGAACACGTACCCGGGTCTAGATAAGCCGATCACCACCATTGCACAGCCAAACTTCTTGGCAGTTCGTGAAGATATCTCGGAAGAAGACGTTTACCAGCTAACCAAAGCGATCTACGAGAACCTGCCTTTCCTACAAGGAATCCACAAAGCAACCAAAGCAATGGCGATTGAGAAAGCGATTGCTGGCTTGCCAGTGCCTCTTCACCCAGGTGCGGCGCGTTACTACAAAGAAATGGGCATCGAAATCCCATCAGACCTAATGGCGAAATAACGCTAACTTGGCCCCGAGTTTCGGCTCGGGGCATTTTATCCCTACCGATTTCTAAGATGGAAAAAGCCGCCAGAGCTTGGAGTATGAGATGAGCGACTCAATAGAAAAGGAATTGCAGAAGTTTGAGCTGCCCACGCGCACTGATTTTCCGTGGGTAACCACCACAATCACAGTGTTTGGCGTGGTGTTGTCTGCTTTGCACATTTGGTTTAATACCTTATCGACGTTACCAGAGTTATGGATTTCCGCGACCCACTTTGCTGGCTTTGCGGTGATTTGTGCGCTTTGGTATCCGGCTCATATCTCTCTCAAGCAGAGTAAGATTGCACTCGGTATCGATGTGTTAATTGCTATGGGCGCGGTCGCGTGTTTGCTTTACATTCCCTATGCCGAAGATGCGCTGTACGAACGCGGTGTTAAGTTCGTGACCAGCGACTGGGTCTTCGCCATTATGGCAATTTTGATTGTTATTGAATTGATTAGACGCACCATGGGCTGGTTTATTCCAGTGCTGATTGTGGTGTGTCTCAGTTACGTTGTGCTTTGGGGTAAGTGGGCGACAGGCATTTTCCACTTCCCGGGTTTGAGCATGGAAACCTTGCTCTACCGCAGCTTTTATTCTTCTGAGGGCATGTTTGGCTCTATCTCGCGCATCAGTTGGACTTTCGTATTCATGTTCATTCTGTTTGGTGCGTTTCTTGTTCGCTCTGGTGTTGGTGATTACATCATCAATGTGGCACGTGCTGCGGCCGGCAAAATCATCGGCGGTCCGGGTTTTATTGCGGTGATTGGCTCCGGTTTGATGGGCTCAGTATCGGGCTCAAGCGTGGCAAATACGGTTTCCACCGGTGTTATCAGTATTCCTTTAATGCAAAAAGCGGGTTTCCCTTCGCGCTTTGCGGCGGGGGTTGAAGCTGCGGCGTCGACAGGTGGTCAGTTGATGCCACCAGTAATGGGCGCGGGTGCTTTCATCATGGCGTCTTACACGCAAATTCCGTATGTTGATATCATCGCGGTGTCTTTTATTCCTGCTCTTATTTATTTCTTATCTGTTGCGTTCTTTGTGCGTATCGAAGCCAAACGCAGCGGCGTTCAAAAAATCACGACCAGCGATGAATCTCTATTAAAAGTGTTGATCAGCGGTTGGCACAACCTTATCCCGCTGGCGGTATTGGTTACTTTGTTGGTTCAAGGTTTTACACCGACTTACGCTGCGGGCTTGTCGATCATCTCAGTGGTGGTGGCGTCTTGGTTCTCGAAAGATCACAAGATGGGACCAAAAGCGATCATCGAAGCACTTTCGCAAGGCGCGAAAAACATGGCGACAACTGCCGTATTGCTGGTGGGGATTGGTCTGGTGATCAATGTGATCAGCACAACGGGTATCGGCAACACGTTCTCACTGATGATCGACGGTTGGGCGAATGGCGACTTGTTCATCATGATCGTTCTGATTGCGCTCGCTTCTCTTGTTTTAGGTATGGGTTTACCTGTGACAGCTGCGTATATTGTATTGGGTACACTGTCTGCCCCTGCGCTTTACAAGTTAATTGCCGAAAACCAATTGCTTGAATTGATGGTGTCAGGTCAATTGCCTGAACAAGCAAAAGCCATCTTCATGTTGGCGGCGCCAGAAAAGTTGGAACTGCTTAACGCACCAATGGCGTTGGAAACCGCGAAAGAAATGGTGGCGCTAGTACCTGCGGACTTTATGGAAACTCTACTGGAGCAAAGCCTAGGTATGGAAGCGGTAGGCTTGGCATTGCTGGCTGCTCACCTCATCATTTTCTGGTTATCGCAAGACAGTAACGTTACGCCTCCAGTGTGTTTGACCGCATTCGCTGCGGCAACTATCGCGAAAACACCCCCAATGCGCACTGGTTTGATGGCATGGAAAATCGCTAAAGGTTTGTATCTTGTACCGTTGTTGATTGCGTACACAGGCTTAGTAAGTTGGGATGTAACGTCGGTAATTACCGTGGGCTTCTTCGCCATCATCGGAACCTATGCATTGATTGGTGCGATTGAAGGTTACTTGGAAGGTCCTCTAAACATTCTGACGCGTCTCTTGTTGGTAGTGGTGGGTACATTGCTGGTTTGGCACGACATCCCAATGTTGGTTCGTGTGGCAAGCTGTGCGGTATTTGTCGCGGTGTTCATTTACAGTGGTCGCAAGTTCAAATTGCAACAATCTCAACTATCGGTTTTATAAGAGGTCGTATGAAATCAGTCTATGACTACATCATTGTTGGTGGCGGTATCGTTGGTGTGTCGACAGCATGGCAACTGCAGCAACGTCATCCAGACAAATCCATTTTATTGGTTGAGAAAGAGTCCGGTTTTGCCAAGCACCAAACCGGACACAATAGTGGCGTGATTCATGCCGGGGTGTACTACGCTCCGGGCAGTTTAAAAGCCGACTTTTGTAAGCGTGGGGTAGAGCGAACCATTTCGTTCTGTGCTGAGCACGATATTCCGGTGGAGAACTGTGGCAAGTTGTTGGTTGCGACTAATGAGCAAGAAGTCGAACGCATGAATGCCCTCTATGAGCGCTGTCATGTCAACGGCATCGACGTAAAGCTACTCGATGAAGTTCAACTCAAGCTGGCTGAGCCAAACATCACGGGCTTGGGCGCGATTTATGTCAAAACCACCAGTATTGTCGATTATCGTTTGGTCACTGAGCAGATGGCGGAAGAGTTCAAAAAGCTCGGCGGTCAAATCAGTCTGAGAACCAAAGTGGTGGCTGCCGAAGAGAAGGACGAAGAAGTCCAACTGACCTGCATTTCAGACGGGCAAACGATGCAGCTTAATACCAAGTTCTTGGTTACTTGCAGCGGCTTGATGGCGGATCGCATGACTCAGATGATGGGTATTCCAACTGACTTTCAGATCATCCCTTATCGTGGTGAATACTACCGCTTAGATAGCAAACACGACCAAGTGGTGAATCATCTTATTTATCCAATTCCCGACCCTGATTTGCCATTCTTAGGTGTCCACCTGACTCGCATGATTGATGGCAGTGTGACCGTTGGTCCAAATGCGGTGCAAGGCTGGAAGCGAGAAGGGTACGACAAGGTTAACTTCAGCTTGCAAGATACCATGCAAATGCTCAGTTTCTCCGGCTTTTGGAAGGTGACACAAAAGCATCTAAAAATCGGACTGGGTGAGTTTAAGAACTCGTGGTGGAAGCCGGGCTACCTCAAGTTGGTCAACAAATATTGCCCAAGCATCAAGGTAGAAGATCTCAAACCATATCCTGCGGGTATTCGTGCGCAAGCGGTGTTATCCGACGGAACCTTGGTTCATGACTTCTTGTTTGCCGAAAGCGCAAGAAGCCTACACGTTTGCAATGCCCCCTCTCCCGCAGCGACATCTGCAATGCCGATTGGGGAGTACATTTGCGATAAAGTAAATGAGAAGATAGAGGCGAAAACGGTATAAAACAAAGGCGACGTAACTGTCGCCTTTATTGTATTTGAATCTGGGAATTAGGAGTTGCCATCTTTAGGGCAGAGTTCGCCTTTCTTTGCGTGTCTTTCGATCATGTAATCGCCTCGGGCACTGTGCAGAACGATTGCATTCCAGACTTGGCCATCTTGCAACTCGAACTCAAACGCATAATGGGTGCCGCCGACCATTTTCGTTCTCACCTCATGAATTGCTTTCAATTTATCATCGGCATTCATTTGATAAAGCACCATGTTGAGTGAGCGTCTGGCGTCAGGAGTTGCCTCAGCAAGTTGCCAATGGCTCTGTTCGTTTGTTGCGGAGCAAATAGACCGCATTTTACTTTTCATGGCGGATGACATCTGCTTGTCTACGGCCAATGCATTTGGTGAAAACAGTGGAACCGTCAAAGGAATCAAAGTTACCAGAAACCGCTTTAAGGTCATAAAAACACTCCGTTGTTTTACTCTTGCTTGAGTATAGACCTCAATGGCTTCAGATGTGGTGCAGTAGACTCTGGGCCTACAATATCCCAGTTCGTATCAACGAACTGATGATAAACAAGGCGACCACGCTTGCCAGCCAAATGCCAATGAACCACAAAATGGGTTTTAGTTTCATCAGTGATATCCTTCTCCACGTTTCATCTTGCCGCGGAAAACCCAGTACGAATAAGCCGTGTAGGCTATGATCAGAGGAAGTAATACCACCGCACCGGCAAGTAAAAATGCCAAACTTTTGTCTGGCGCGGCGACGTCTTGATAAGTGAGTGCGAATGGGACCAAGTAAGGGAATGTACTGACACCGAAACCCATCGCGGACACAAGAAACAGGCCGATCGCAAGAACGTAGGCTCGGACGGCTTTGTGGTCGAGTAAGGCTTTGAATAACTGCCAAATAAGTGCCGCAGTAATAATTGGTAAAATGAAAAACAGTAGCGAGTTTGGTAATGAGAACCAACGTTCAAAGACGATATTTTGGCTCAATGGCAGCCACAAACTGGCGATGAATATACAGGCTACCATCGCTAGTCCCCATCGTCGCGCGACCACGTAATAGCGCCCCATCAGCTCTTCTGGAAGCTTGATTAATAACCAGCATGAACCGAGCAGAATATAAGCACAAACAAGCGCCAGGCCACAAAATACGCTAAATGGCGAAAGCCAATCAAACCATCCACCTGCGTATGCTCGTTCACTAACCTCTATACCTTGGAGCAGGGTTCCGAGCATAATGCCTTGCATCAATGCCGCGGTGAGTGAACCAATGAAAAAAGCGCTATCCCATAAAAACTTTCCGCGTTGTGTTCGGAAGCGATACTCAAAAGAAACCCCGCGCAGAATTAACCCGAGCAGCATTAAAATCAGGGGAGCATAGAGTGCTGGCATAATGACCGCGTAGGCGAGGGGGAACACGGCAAAAAGCCCACCTCCGCCAAGAACTAGCCAAGTTTCATTCCCATCCCAAACAGGAGCGATGCTGTTCATCATCATGTCGCGCTCTTCATCGTCATTAGCGCTGAGAAATAGGATACCAATACCGAGATCAAAGCCATCTAACACGACATAAATCAGAACAGCGAGCCCAATCAAAGCGTACCAAATTAATGCGTAATCCATGAGTAAGCTCCTAGGTTAGATGGTTAGAATGTGTGATGGCATCGGTTTTCGTGCCATCAGGAAGTCGGCTATCTAGACCTTCTTCATATCGAGTTGGAGACTTGCGCATCAAACGTAGGAGATAGAAGAAGCCAGCTCCAAAAACCACAAAGTAAACCACGATGAACGCCGTCAGGGAGACGCTCACCGCGGCGGCATCAATAGGCGATGCCGAATTGGCTGTGGTTAAAAGACCGTATACGGTGTAAGGCTGTCGACCGACTTCGGTAGTTATCCAGCCTGCTAAAACTGCAATGAACCCCGCTGGGGCAAACAGCACACAAATACGTTGAAGTGCCCTCGAATCAAAAAGTTTGCGACGTTTTCTTAGCCAAAGGCTCCACAAACCAATAACAAGCATGCCAAAACCAAGCGCGACCATTACTCGGAAAGACCAGAAAACGATAGAGACAGGAGGGTGCTCCTCCTCTGGAAAAGCATCTAATCCCTTCACTTCACCGTTGAGGTCATGAGTTAAAATCAAACTACCGAGTTTGGGGATTTCCAGTGCGTATTCCATGCGTTTTTCTTCATCGTTAGGGATACCGAAGAGGATCAATGGCGCGCCTTGGTGAGACTCATAGTGCCCTTCCATCGCGGCGACTTTGGCGGGTTGATGTTCAAGGGTGTTTAATCCATGCATGTCTCCAGCAACGATTTGAATTGGTGTCACGATGGCAGCCATCCACATTGCCATCGAGAACATAATTCTGGCTAGAGGGTTATGGTTTGCTTTTAGCAAGTGATAAGCGGCAACGCCGGCTACAACAAAGGCAGTAGTAAGGTAAGCGGCGAGCAACATATGAACGAGCCGGTAAGGGAAGGAAGGGTTGAAGACAATCGCCCACCAGTCTTCTGGGATAAACTGTCCGGCTTCGTTGATACTATAGCCCGCTGGTGTTTGCATCCAACTATTAACCGAAAGTATCCAAAACGCAGACAAAAACGTCCCGAATGCAACAATACAAGTCGCGGCGAAGTGAAGCTTCTTACCTACCTTATCCATACCGAAAAGCATCACGCCTAAAAACCCAGCTTCGAGGAAAAACGCAGTAAAAACTTCATAACCCATTAGCGGGCCTAGGATTGGGCCTGTTTTGTCGGCAAACACGCTCCAGTTAGTACCGAATTGATAGCTCAACACGATGCCACTCACCACACCCATACCAAAACTGATGGCAAAGATTTTGAGCCAGTACTTATAGATTTGCATGTACTGTTTGTTGCCCGTTTTTAAGTACAAGCCCTCTAATACAGCGAGATAACTTGCCAAACCAATCGTAAAAGCTGGAAAAATAATGTGGAAAGAGACAGTAAAGGCAAATTGGAATCTAGCTAGGTCAATGGCGAGTGTGTCCATGAGCGGTCCCTTTTTCGTTGGATAAACTGTTCGCCGGATTTAAAGAGGAGACAGAAGAGTGGCGAACAAGGTGAAGTACGAAGAAGGAAGACGAAGAGATTAAAAAACGATCGCTTTTTACACATGTGCGTACCATCTTTTAGATAAAGGAGGAGCGTTATGAGCCTTAAACATTACTTTGAGAAAGCGACACCTAAGTTTGGTCCAGGTGGGAAGTATCACAAGTTCTACCCACTTTTCGAAGCTGTCGAAACCATTTTTTACACGCCTGGTAAGGTAAACCAGGGCATGACTCACGTTCGAGATAGCATCGATTTAAAACGTATTATGATCATGGTGTGGTTGGCGGTCTTCCCTGCCATGTTCTGGGGTATGTACAACGTAGGCCAGCAAGCGAGTGATGCCTTGTTGTATGGAATGGATCAAGCCTCAGCTCAGCAAGCGCTTGTTTCTTCATGGCAACTGAGTTGGGTATGGGGCTCGTTAGATGCGGTTTCACAAGCGGGGTGGGGAAGTAAAATGTGGCTTGGTGCTACTTACTTTCTCCCGGTTTATGCGACGGTGTTTATCGTTGGTGGTTTCTGGGAAGTTCTGTTTGCTATTGTGCGAAAGCATGAGGTAAATGAAGGTTTTTTTGTCAGCTCTATACTCTTTGCGCTGATTCTTCCTCCGACAATTCCACTATGGCAAGCGGCTTTAGGTATCACTTTCGGTATTGTTGTGGCGAAGGAGATTTTCGGTGGTACTGGACGAAACTTCCTAAATCCAGCTTTAGCAGGGCGAGCGTTCTTATACTTTGCCTATCCTGCCAACATGTCCGGTGGTGCTGTGTGGGTCGCGGCTGATGGTTACTCTGGCGCTACTCCACTTAGTCAATGGTATGAAGGCGGGCAAAGTGCTTTGATAAATAATATGACAGGACAAACAATTTCATGGGGAGATGCTTTTGTTGGTAATTTACCAGGCTCGATGGGTGAAGTCTCCACGTTGTTGATCGCACTAACAGGCTTGGTTCTCATCTTTATGAAGATTGCATCGTGGAGAATTGTTGCGGGCGTGTTGGTCGGTTTAATCGGAGCTTCACTACTATTGAATGCGATCGGTTCAGACTCTAACCCCATGTTCTCCATGCCGTTCTACTGGCACTTCGTGATTGGTGGGGTTGCGTTTGGTACCTTCTTTATGGCGACAGACCCTGTCTCGGCAGCTTTTACCAATAACGGGAAATGGGCATACGGACTATTAATCGGCGTGATGACGATTTTTATCCGAGTGCTGAACCCGGCTTATCCAGAAGGCATCATGTTAGCGATTCTATTTGCTAACTTATTCGCGCCACTTTTCGATTACTTAGTCAAAGAAAGTATTATCAAACGCAGAATGAAAAGGGCGAGACCTTCTTAAAATGAGGGTGACCTCACTGAAAATTGATTGAAAACTGCACTATATTGAAAAGGTCAGAGACATGGGGTTTCTGACTTTTTATTTTTATCAGGAGGACGAAGACGATGAGAATAAAGGATATTCTCGATAGCCGTTTGGTGCTGTCGTTCTGGTATAACCTAGACTACTGCTTGTCTCTTCTTAGTAAAATCTCTTCTCGTTGATTTCCTCAATGCAATCGCATTG
Organism: Vibrio sp. 811; assembly: GCF_033339195.1. Taxonomy (NCBI): domain Bacteria; kingdom Pseudomonadati; phylum Pseudomonadota; class Gammaproteobacteria; order Vibrionales; family Vibrionaceae; genus Vibrio; species Vibrio sp. 811. Next base: position 234,834 of record NZ_JAWOUB010000006.1, on the reverse strand, counting down.
AAAAGCATTCTATCTATTTGTTTTTTAGTCTTACGTGAAACTGCGTAGGGCAATGCGTATAAGGAAATTAACAATGAAACGTATTCCAGAACCTTTCCGTATCAAAATGGTTGAGCCAATCAAAATGACGACTTTGGCAGACCGTGAAGTCGCGTTAAAAGAAGCGGGCTATAATCCATTTCTTCTTCGTAGTGATGATGTTTATATCGATTTGCTGACTGACTCAGGAACTGGTGCCATGAGTGATAATCAGTGGGCTGGCATCATGATGGGGGATGAATCCTATGCGGGGAGTCGAAATTACTACAACCTGTGTGATGCAGTGGAGCACTTCTTCGGTTATAAGCTCACCGTGCCTGCACACCAAGGGCGTGGTGCCGAGCAAATTTTGTTCCCCGCTTTGATTGAGCGTATGCGTCAGGTGCGTGGTGGCGAAACGCCAGTATTTATCTCGAACTACCATTTTGATACCACAGCGGGTCACATTGAACTCAATGGCGGTAAAGCGATTAACGTGGTAACGGAAGAAGCATTCGACACCACTACGCCTTATGATTGGAAGGGCAATTTTGATATCGATAAGCTGGTGGCAACAATTGAAGCGCACGGTTCGCATAACATCTGTGCAATTATCACCACGATTACTTGTAATAGCTCCGGTGGTCAGCCTGTGTCGATGGAAAACATGCGCAGTGTGTACGAGATTGCAACCAAGTACGATATTCCAGTGGTGATTGACTCGGCTCGTTACTGTGAGAACGCTTACTTTATCAAGCAGCGTGAAGCGGGTTACGAGAATAAATCGATTCTGGAAATCATCCGTGAGATGTACCAGTACGGTGATATGCTCACCATGTCAGCTAAGAAAGACCCGATGGTAAACATTGGTGGCATGTGTTGTATTCGTGATCATAAGGAGTTGTTCCAGGCGGTGCAGACGCGCTGCGTACCCATGGAAGGATTTGTGACATACGGCGGCATGGCTGGGCGTGATATGGAAGCGCTCGCTCGCGGTTTGTATGAAGCCGCGGATGAGGATTTTCTTCACTATAGAATTAGCCAAGTTCAATACTTAGGTGAGCGCTTACGTGAAGGCGGTATTCCGATTCAATACCCAACGGGTGGTCATGCGGTGTTTGTGGATGCCGCTAAGATTTTGCCACATATTCCAGCGGATCAGTTTCCTGCGCAGGTATTGTGTAATGCTTTGTACTTGGAAGCGGGTATTCGAGCAGTAGAGATAGGATCGTTGCTGCTTGGTCGAGATCCGGAAACGGGTAAACAAAAAGCGTCAGAGCTTGAGTTGATGCGTTTGACCATTCCACGTCGTGTCTACACAAACGATCATATGGATTACATTGCGGATGCGATTATCGAACTGAAAAATCGTGCACATGAGTTAAAAGGGCTCACTTTCGAGTACGAGCCACCAGTGCTGCGCCACTTTACTGCTCGATTTAAAGAGATCGATTAACTCAAGTTTAAATCTAGATAAGCAAAAGGCCGCGAGTTTCACGGCCTTTTTCGATTCGTTTATTTCTTAGCGTTACAGTTACGCTAACTCTAATGTGATGCGAACGAACTGGTCGTCTTGATACTGCACTTCATAATTGAAGGTACCACTGGCGTAAATGCTGCCAAGGAAAAGTGAGCGTTGACTCATTGGTCCGCGGAACAGCATCGAAATAGGAGCGATTAGGGCGTTATTATCATCGAAGTGCTGATTTAAGTTCTCAGAAAGCACACACAGCAAACAGCCGTGTTGGTCGTGAGATAAGTCGACGTCTTCCGGTCGCGATAATAACACGGTAGTCCCCAGTTTCTTCTCAATCTCGTTGATCAGCAGCAAGTAGCTATCTAGATCGGGTTGAGGATTTCTGGGTTTGTCTGCACCGACGCAGCGCTCGAGTAATTCTTCCAGATTTCCGTTCTCACCTTTTGCCTGCTGAGTCAAAGATTTTAACGGCTTTTTAATCAGCTTATAGCGATTACTCTTCAGTTTTGGTTTCAGCCATTTCTGAAGTAAGTCATTACGTTCTTTAAGGGAGAGGCCATGCGAGGACGCGTGAATTTTAAAGTGCAGGTGTAATAAAGCGTGAACCGCAAGCTCACTCAGAAGTTGGTTAGCATCTGTAGACTGTCTTGCCTGCTTAGAACTTTGCATTACACTCGAACAAAATTAGGGAAGAAGGATAATGGTGCCGAGAGAGGGACTCGAACCCTCACACCAAAGGCACTAGCACCTCATGCTAGCGTGTCTACCAATTTCACCATCTCGGCATCATGATGCTCTGAATACTCAGAGGCCTCGAAAGAAGCAACGCGAATTATAACCAAAATCCACCTGTTGGCGAGAGCAAAATGACGAATTTTGGCTCTTTCGAGTTTGATTGCATATTTATTGGTCACTTTTATGTTTTTTACCATCAACGCCTATCCTTATGCCCTTACTTTTATTAATGGTATGACGACAAAAGAGTACTTTTGCCTAAATTTTGAACGCTTGAACGTTTGCGTAAATAAATGTGATGAATATCTCTTTTTGTTGGCTATACTTGCGTCCCGTTTAAGCGGGAATTAGGGTTTAGTTGTTCAGGACCCTTACCCATACAAGCCGTCACATGGAGCAGGCCAAGCAACATGCTCGCCAGCAGTGAATGACCCCACGGACCGGACCAGCTACGTTCAATTGCTTGTATAAGGTAAAAATAAGATGTCGAACTATTCGTTCTGTCTACATTCTGGATCTAAAAGTGAGTTATCACTCGCTGCGTTGTCCCTTTCTTCTGCCAATTCCTTTGGCTCTTTTTTCTTTTTCAACGTTTAGTAGGTCCAGCTCATGAGTGTTCTATTTAGTCTATTTGGTATTGTTGCACTGCTAGGTTGTGCTTTCCTACTTTCTGAGGGTCGTTCTTCCATTAATTGGAAAACTGTATCTCGCGCCTTGATGCTACAAATGGGGTTTGCTGCTTTGGTGCTCTATTTCCCGTTGGGTCAAGCGGCGCTGGCGAGTTTAAGTAATGGTGTCGCGGGGCTACTCAGCTTTGCTGATGAAGGGATTAAATTCCTCTTTGGTGACCTCGCTTCTTCTGGCTTTATCTTCGCTATTCGTGTCCTTCCTATCATCATCTTCTTCAGTGCTCTTATCTCCGCCCTTTACTATTTGGGCATTATGCAAAAAGTGATTCAATTTATTGGCGGCGCTATCCAGAAGTTCTTGGGTACGAGTAAAGCAGAGTCTTTGGTTGCAACAGGGAATATTTTCTTATCTCAAGGCGAGTCACCACTTCTTATTCGTCCATTTCTTTCTAACATGACTCGCTCTGAACTGTTTGCTGTGATGGCTGGTGGTATGGCTTCAGTGGCGGGCAGTGTGCTTGGTGGTTATGCTGGTTTGGGGGTCGACCTCAAATACTTGATCGCGGCAAGCTTTATGGCAGCACCAGGTAGTTTGATGATGGCAAAAATCATCGTTCCTGAGCGTCAAACGCCAAGCGATTACAACAATATTGAGCTAGATAAATCAGAAGAAAGCAACGTAATTGATGCGCTAGCAAGCGGTGCCATGGGCGGTATGAAAGTTGCCGTTGCTGTTGGTACCATGCTTATCGCTTTCGTGAGTGTTATCGCGATGGTGAACACGGGGCTAGAAAACTTGGGTGAGATACTTGGTTTCTCTGGCGTAACGCTACAAGCGATTTTTGGTTATTTGTTTGCACCTCTCGCATGGTTGATTGGTGTGCCAAGCCACGAAATTCTAGCTGCGGGTTCATACATTGGTCAGAAAGTGGTGATGAATGAGTTTGTTGCGTTTATCGATTTTGTGCAGCACAAAGCGACACTGTCTGAGCATACTCAAATTATTATCACTTTTGCGTTGTGTGGTTTTGCGAACATTGGCTCAATTGCGATTCAGTTGGGTTCTATCGGCGTGATGGCACCTGAGCGCCGCAAAGATGTTGCAAGTCTAGGCCTAAAAGCGGTTGCTGCTGGTACACTCGCTAACCTGATGAGTGCGTGCTTAGCGGGCATTTTTATCTCGCTCTAATTTAGATTGAAGATACACACTAAAAACCCGCCTAAATGGCGGGTTTTGTTATTTCTAAGGCTTGGGCATTAAGCCGTAAGGTATCGATTTAAAAGCCTCTGGGTGCTCTTGATAAGTTGGCGCTTTATGTACCCCTTTCCAATCGAGCAGCATGATGGCTAGTACGTTACGGTGTTCGCCGTACTTGAGATCAAAGTTACCGTCGACCGACGGAATCATCCCTTTTTCTGCGTTGATTGCGTGACGAATGGCTTGGCGGGTTTTCTTTACGACCGGATCATGGTCCAAGCCTGCTAACAAAAACGAAATGCCGACTTCCGCAATCACGTCTTCTTTGGCGCGCAGTAGGATAGTGTCGATGTTGTTGCGAAAGTAATCATAAATCCATTGGTGTTTCTTCTCGCTTACTCGCTCCTGATAATACTGTGAATCGGCAAAGATGATGTGCGTCATACCATAGAGTTTGTTCCAATACTGCTGAGCTGAAAGCATCTTATCTTTATCGTCGGGGTAGGTGTCACGGAAGGTTTGAGTGAATTCCTCGACCACATCTTGCTCTCCTAACTGACGAAGCCAGTAGACTTGGTTTGCAAGCTGAGCTGCCCATGCTTCTATCATCTCTTTGTCAGTAACGTAACGCGAGAAATCGTAGCGCCTAATAATTTTTCTCAGCGTTTTGTCTTGTTTATGCTTTAGGCCGTATTCGTTTGCTCTTGCCATTGCGCCAAGCAAATCCACACCAAGATAAAGGTACTCAGGATGGTGTTTAGTCACGGTATAGCGTCGCTGCCCTCGTTCGGTTTCTTTCTCTTGATACGTGGTCAGCCTTTGAGATGAATAGAGAATGATGTCTTCTGGTTCAACAACTTCATTAGCAAATTGGTTTAACCGGCTGGCTACTTGTGCCATGTCGGTCCAAATGGCAGCGTGATATTTCTCATCTAATGTTTGGCGGTACATGCGTAAGCCAAAATGGCCCTCTTTAAACGCCGGGAAAGTGAACAGTTCCTGTTCGTAGGTACTACGAATCAACTGCGCTGATTGAGTATTATCGAGAAGCGGTACCTCTTCCTGTGATGCCTGAGCTGCAAAGGTAAGTGAGCAAGAGAGTAAGACCGCTAAGCTAAGAGGTTTAATACGCATAAATCCATTCCCTATGAAGTCCTGAACCTAAACCTACCATCAATATTAATTGAGAATGTAAAAGCTGAGTCAATAGTTAAAAATTTGCCTAAAAGTCAGGTTGATACGTTCATCTTTGGTTTTCGCGGTTTTTGGTACGCAGTGCTTCCAGTGATGCTGTAGCTCGCCAGCCATAATCAGTAAGGAGCCGTGAGAAAGCTCGTATTCAATCTCAGTTTTACAATGTAAATTTCTAAGCAAAAATCGACGTGTTTCACCTAAGTTCAAAGATGCGATAACAGGGTTTCTACCTAACTCTGGTTCATTATCTTGGTGCCAGCCCATTGAGTCTTGGCCGTGTCGATATAAGTTAGCGAGAACAGAATTAAAAGTGACATCAGCAACTGATTCACAACGCACTTTGAGCTGAGTTAACTCAGGAGTCCAAGGGTGAGGCTGCATGGTTAAGCCTGAGTAAGTATATGCTGCATCACCGTGCCACGCTTGTAAGCGAGGTTGAAGTACTGACTTGCCGAACATAGTAATGTGTTCTTGGTGCCATGGCAGTGTTTTTCGAAGTTGGTCAAAGTAATTATCCGCCTCAAGATGGCTAAGAAAATGAGGATCATAATAAAGTTTTCCTCTTTCTACTTCTTGCCATAGATCGCCGCCAAATAAATCGCCTTGTTGATGCATCATCTCACACCTAAAACATAAAAGTTGTCAATCACTGTTACCTTTCTGATTATGATTGGTTATTCTTGTGATAATAAGAATTTTAACAATAAATAAAAAATCTCGTAGTTGTATACGAGTTGTGGGGAGAAAATGCGTTATTTACCCAGAAAGCGATGCTATTTTGCATTGTTCTTCCTCACCTTTTTCGCTTTGTGTATTGGGGTTATTGAGCTGTTAAATCGAAACCAGCAAGAGCTTCACAAAGAGCGAGTTCAAGTTGAGGCCAAAGAACAACTTTCCATTCTCCGTTCCAATTTGGAAGCGGTACTTATGGCGGATATCTACAAAGCCAGTACTTTAGCGACACTCATTACTTTACTTCCTAAAAACCAAGAAGAAGAATTGAGTATCGCCGCTCACCGAATCCTAAATAAAAGTAAACATATTACAATCATCGGTATCGCGAAAAATGATGTAATTAGTCACGTATTTCCACGCCAAGGTAATGAGCGCCTAATCGGCCTTGATTACCGCGCAGTGCCACAGCAGTGGGTACAGGTGCAAAAAGCCAAGGATGTACAAGAAATTTTCATCGCAGGGCCCGTTACATTGATCCAAGGTGGCCGAGGTTTGATCGTGCGTGTGCCTGTTTTTCTTGATCCTCCAATGAATCAGGACTACTGGGGAGTGATCAGTGCGGTGATTGATTTCGATGCTCTGATGAGAGAAACCGGCGTAATTGATTTCTCGTATCGTTACCCTTTAATGATCCGTGGTTACGATAGCGGTGGCTCATTTGGTGATGCTTTCTTTGGCGCGCAAAGTGTAAATAGCATGGTATATGCAAAAGAGATGGTTCATTTTCCTTATGGTGGGTGGAGTATGGTGGTTTTCTCTGGAGGCAAAGCTGATCGCCAAATCTCTTGGCATCAGTTGCATTTAGCTAGAGTAATCGGCTATCCCATTATATTCGCACTTAGCCTCGCGCTGTTCGCCATTTATCGACTGTATACCATTGCAGATGACAGAGCTTTACACGATGAACTCACGAATTTACCAAACCGTCGCTATTTTATGAAGTTTTACAAGCAGCAGTTCGAAATAGCGAAACGTTATAAAAAGCGTTATAGCTTCGCCTTAATTAATATTGACCTAGATAGGTTTAAACACATTAACGACACCTATGGTCACGACGCAGGTGACAAAGTTTTAATCGCTACGGCTGAAAGGGTAAAAAGCTCTCTGCGTAAATCAGACATCGTGGCCAGAATGGGCGGTGATGAGTTCTTAGTTGTAGTTCATCACCCAGGAACGGAAGAAAATGTTCAGTCCCTTCTACAAAAACTTCGATTAGCGCTATGCTCGACGCCCGTCATTTACGATGAAACGCTTATCTATTTGAAAGCCAGTATTGGGTACGCGATATTTGACCCGAAAATGTCATCTCCTGAGCAAATGATGAAAATAGCCGATGAGAGAATGTATCAACAAAAGCATGGCGGATGAGCCTGAGCCCAGTTTCAATAAGGGGTTAGAAGAGTGGTAAAGTTGGGAGCCCGAAATCTCATCATTATTGAGATACACGAATATGTGACTTCATATGTTCACAGACACTTTGTTGAGAGAGTCGTTATTAGCAGTGCATTAAGTGGCATATTTGCATGATGTTGCATTTTGCAAATGCAGTTTGCGAAATTAATGGTTAATAAAGCAACGATATGCATCTGGATCTATTAAAAAACGGCTTTTTTAAAGTTGGCACGCATCGTGCTTTACTTAGAGTGACCCTTATTAAGCCGAGGGTCACCTAGCCAACTGACGTTGTTAGTGAATACAAATTGTTCACAAGTATATACCGCCAATCACGTTTATTGTGATTGGCGTTTTTTCTTTCTAAAGCCCGATGATATTCACATCGTTGCCCGTCTCATCAGCTTCTCCGCACTTGCTGTAACAACTAGGTTGTCTTGGACAAACCGCCCCTCTGGAGCAGATCAACCTTGCTTGGGTTTGAATCCCGCGCTCTATCCAGTTGATGTTTAATATCTTAGCGATAGTCGTTAAGTCTTTTTTGATGTGGGGAGGAATAACACTACTTCCGCCGGAAGCGACACAAAGGGACTTAAGTTCTTCCGCTATGGAAACGGCATCGCCACCTTGTGCAGAAATGGCAGGGTTAAGATCAATACCGGCACATAGCACCCGATTATTCCCCGCAGGATCAAATACGTTGACCGATTCGCAGCAGTAGATACGTGGCTCGTCACCAACATTTAAAATCGAAATTTGCGCTGAACTTGTATCCAAAGGCTGGGAAAGGCGTCGGAATACGGCCCAGTGCTGGCAAGGGTCGTTCACTTTGCGCATGTTGCCCCAAGGCAATGGAATACCATTTCCGCGATACACGGCTTTTAACTTGCCAGGGCCATAGGCATCAAAATAGTGCCAATGAGGGTAAGGCGAGACCACCGTCATGCGACGCATTGCAACGGAAGGAGAAACCCCCGCCTTTTTGTGAACATCAATCTCGTAACCAGAACGGTCAAGCAACTGACGAAAGGGTACTTTGGGGCAGAGTAAGGCACCGGCAAAGAAGCTGGACTCAAAATCACGCCAAGCTTGCAGGATATCTTGCGAATTGAGTTCAGAGTTCGACACAGGGCTGTCCATTTGCTCCCAATTGTTTTGATGCCCGATAGATAAAACGTTATTCATTGCATCGCTGCTATGGAGCACTCGATGGCCGATATATACCGCCAAGTCATACTTCAATCGGGTTGGATAGTCACGCATTCGTTTATTGAGATAAATAGTCCCAGGTGGCTCCATGAAAGACGTAATCAACTGTTTGGCGCTGACGCCCAGTTCATCAATCACATCTTGTGGCGCTCGATCTACCCAGCGGATATCCAATCCCATACTCTTTGCAATGTCTACGAGATCTTCTACAGATAGATTCAACCGCTTCAAGCCGACCTCTTCGGCGGCGCGCTCTAAATCAGGAAAATGGTTTTGATGGTTTTCTTGGTGTGCGCGGATCAGTAAGTGGGCGAATTGACGCCCCGTGATACCTGTTTGGGAGAGCATTTCTGGTATCGCGATTTGAAGAATATCATTGGAGAACAGGAAGCTCGGCTCCAACGCCATGCCACTAATCCCGCCACGATTTCCTTTGTTGGGTGTGATGGCTTCTAATTCGGGTTCATCATCTAAAAACCACGCCGGATCTTTTTGAAAAACTTCCGCGATCACTTCGAGCATATCGATACTCGGTACGCGTTTTCCGCGCTCAATCATTGAAAGGTAAGAAACCGACGGAGCGTACTCTGGATTAATTCTTACACAACGGGCAGACAAATCTTCCATCGTTAAATGGTTGTTTTTTCTTAGGTTACGAATTTTCGTACCAAGAAAATGAGACTGACGAATAAGGCTTTTTGACACAGACATTTTGTAAAATTCACATTGTAAAATTTTTGTTGTGAAATTGTAGTCAATATTTCGCTAGTCTACATAATGAGCAGGCAAGGAAATTAACCATCCACTTCACAGAATTGCCTGAAACTTAAATAAAGGATTTAAGTTTTTACTCTAGGACGAGTTTTTAAGTGCGAGGATATGACGATGAATATGCTGAACTTCGATAAAAAAGAGATGCAACAACAACAACGCCCATTTATCGCTGAAGCCGTATTTGCCGTCGAAGCGGTAAGTGCTGAGCAGCAGAGTGAGAAACAAGTAAAAGCGAAGCAACTACTAGACCGCATGTTTCCATTGGAGAACGGGTCGCACCAAGATGTATCAAGTTACGTGATTGATTACCGCCATGTTTTGGCTTATTTCAAAGACGGTACACACAGCGGCCTGAAAAGCCCAAAACACTTCGTGGCGTACACTGGTGAAAAGGAAGATCCAAAATCGATTTTGTTTAAAGATGATTCGGGTAATCATGTAGAAGTGCTGTTTGGCTGTCACAAAGGCACTGGTTGCGTGGAATTAGTGGACATTGACGATATTCAATTGGAAACTCGCACGACGTTTCATCCTGAACTAACTGGCAATGCACCAACCGCGATGCGCCATTGGATAAGTCTAATCAAAGGCGACAAAAAAGGTAAGCCGATGGCATGCAGTGAAGATAAAGAATATACCGCAAAAAATGGTGACGACTACATTCTAAGTTACTGCTACAGCGTCGATTAAGATACTCATGATTGGATATAAAAACCCCGCACTTTACGTCGCGGGGTTTTCTTTTTCATCGTAAAAGTCGTTTTCGCTAAGTCAGTTTATTTAAATTGGCATCACGCGGTTACGACCGAGTTGTTTTGCTTCATAAAGCTGTTTATCGGCTTTATTGATTAAGGCTTCAGGCGTATCACCCGGCTCAAATTCTGCTACCCCAAAAGAAGCGGTAATGCTGTGAACTTGTGTGCCTGAGCGCTTATCTCTGATACGCAGTTTTTCTATCATCCGGCGTAGTGTGTCTGCATATTGGCGAGCAATTCGCAGAGATTTGTTAGGTACAATTAACGCGAATTCTTCACCACCAAAACGGTACGCACATATCCCATCTCGACAACTTTGTTGTAGCCGGCGGGCAATGGCTTTTAATACTGTATCGCCAAAAAGGTGCCCGTAATTGTCGTTAAATGATTTGAAATGATCGATATCAAGCATGATCAAGGTCATTGCCTGATTTGATGCAATAAGTGAAGAGAGATCTTTGTCAAATGCTCGGCGGTTGTATAGGTTTGACAAACCATCGAACAACGCATCTTGCTGTACTTCAGCCAGTTGGTTTTTGAGGCGAGAAATTTCTTCACTCGCGTTAGTCAATTGGCTATTCAAAAACTTTGTTGAGTGACGAATTTCGTGTGACTCTGCGACAAGTTGACGAATCACTACCATCACTTCTTCAATGCTTAGGCTATTGTCCTCAACTTTTTCCAGTTTATTAAAGCTTTTGTCTACCATCTCAGAAAAGGAGGAAGTATCTGAAATTGTATCGCTCATTGAACTGGATACTTCATGTAGCAGAACTTCTACATTGGTTCTAAGATCTTCAAGGCTGGTTTCTGCTTTGCTGGCCACATAGTTGTTGTAAAGCTGTTTATTGGTTGCTGGCGGGCAAATACCGTAGTTTTCTAACACCGTGTCTAACTCAAAGTTGAGTTCTGGAATGGTCTTGTCAACGTAGGTATACCAAAGCGCGTAGTTGGCTGGCGTGGCAGCAACATGGTTTTTGATCATCAGTGGGACCGCTTTTTTTAAATTAGCGGTTGATTTCTTAAACTCGTCGGTCATTTCTGCGATGGTACTAGCAAAATGGGATTGGGCTTAGATTAACGGATATTAACTAATGTCGCTTTAATTTTTATCACTTTTGCATGGTTTATATAGAAAATGAGTGATTAAGATCGTGATCAATACCGTTGGATTCAAATTTTATAAAATATCAGTATGAAACATGTACAGGTATTTGGTGGTATTGCGTGTTTTGAGATATCCAGCAAATGGATTCCGTGTAAACGTTAGTAACCTAATGATCGTCAATCTCTCGTTTTCGTATAAAAGCAAGAAAATCAAAAGGCTTAGCGTCAGGGTCTCCGTGAAAAGAACTCGTAGACGAAGAATTAACATCTGAGGGTGCGAATTGAAAAAGAAAATAGGACTTTATTGGTTCACGAACGACTTGCGATTGCACGACAACCCACTGTTGAGAAGCGCCAGTGTAGAAATGGACGAGTTAATTTGCTTGTATTGCTACCCTTCAATGACGCCTTACTTGCATCACTTTGCGCAGGAAGCCTCTTTTGGGCGCGCGAAATTGCAGTTTCTCGACGCATCGCTTAGTGAACTCAATCAATCTTTGAATCATCTTGGTCAGCGATTATGGGCGGTTGAACTAACGCCCGATCAAGCAATCAAGTATGCTGTTAATCGCTTCGGCGTCACACATATATATGCTGACGCCTTTCCCGGTTCGGATGAGCAACAAGCGTTAGATCGCGCAGTTGAAGGCGCGTCTCATGTAAAAATAAAACAGCAAGCAATCCGGACCCTGTTAAGGGAAGAACAACTGCCATTTGACTTGAGCAATCTGCCTACGACTTTCACGCAGTTTAGAAAGCAAGTTGAAGGTTTAGACATCTCTCGGCCCCACGAGAGTATCCGTTCGTTACCTCCAATTCCTTTAGGTGTGAATCTTCCTTCCGTTACTGCATATTACTTTGACACAAAAGCTGCGTTTCATGGTGGAGAAAGCCGCGGGCTTGAACATTGTCGCCAGTATTTTGCTTCCACACTAGCCAGTGAATACAAACAAACACGCAACGGTTTAGATGGCATGGATTACTCCACCAAGTTCTCTCCTTGGCTAGCTCATGGGTGCGTTTCTCCGAAAACTATTTATGCCATGTTGAAACGTTATGAAGCGGAGAATGGTGCAAATGATTCAACCTACTGGATTTACTTCGAGCTGCTTTGGCGTGAATACTTTTATTGGTATGCCCGTCGACACAAGCGACAGCTCTTCCGATTCGGTGGCATCCAAAATCAAGCACCACTCACCAGCTTTTACGCGCACCGTTTTCAACAATGGAAGAAAGGTGAAACGCCATTTCCTATCGTCAATGCGTGTATGCACCAACTTAATGAAACCGGTTATATGTCGAATCGTGGCAGACAGTTAGTTGCCAGTTGTTTGGTGCATGAGCTTGGCCTCGATTGGCGTTATGGCGCGGCGTACTTTGAGTCACAACTGGTCGATTACGATGTGGCATCAAACTGGGGAAATTGGCAATACTTAGCAGGCGTTGGTGCTGATCCGCGTGGTTCACGACAATTCAACCTCGAAAAGCAAACCGAAATGTACGACCCGCACATGGAGTTCATCGATAGGTGGCAAGGTCGTTGTCCTGGCGCGCATTTGGATAGTGTAGACATGGTCGATTGGCCGATTGTGATGGGCAGCAGTGACAAAGCTTCGTCATCGGAGAAACCGTAATGCAATTTGAAACCGTACGATTGATCTTGGGCGATCAACTTAACAGTGAGCACTCTTGGTTTCAGCAACCGGATGAGCAAGTGCTTTACCTGATTGCGGAGCTCAAGCAAGAGAATACTTACGTCACGCATCATATTCAGAAAGTGTGTGCGTTCTTTTCTGCAATGGAACAGTTTGCGAAAGAGCGTCAGAGTGAAGGTCACCAAGTTCTGCACCTCACGTTGGATGACACACAATCCTTCGACGATCTTGAGCAAGTTTTGCAACATTATGTGAGCGAAGGTGGTGCAAGCAAGTTTGAATATCAACGCCCCGATGAATACCGTTTACTAGAGCAGTTAGCCAAACTAAAGCTTGATGGGGTCGTGACACGTTGTGTCGACTCGGAACATTTTTTGTTGCCGTTTGAGGAAATAGAATCGCAGTTTCCTCAAGGTAAACACATCATGATGGAGCACTTTTACCGCCGGATGCGCAAGCGCTTCGACATCTTGATGCAAGACGGAAAGCCCGTCGGCGGAAAATGGAATTACGATGCCAATAATCGTAACAAGCTCAAAGCCAAAGACATTGAACAACTTCCACAACCTTTGATGTTCAGTACCGACGTAAGCGACATTATTGAGCGATTGGCAAAACATGACATCAAAACTATCGGAAATCTTGAAGGAGACTTGTTGTGGCCGATCAATCGCGCGCAAAGCCTCTCTTTACTCGCGCATTTCTGCCAAGTCTGTCTGCCGTTGTTCGGCCGTTTTCAAGACGCCATGACAGGCCAGCACGATGCTAAGTGGAGCTTGTATCACAGCCGAATTTCATTCTCGCTTAACAGCAAATTGCTGCACCCGAGAGAAGTCATTGATGCTTCACTCAAGGCATTTCATTCCAACGCAGACATCGACATTTCTCAAGTCGAAGGGTTTATTCGCCAAATCTTAGGATGGCGAGAGTACATTCGAGGCGTCTATTGGGCGAACATGCCTCATTACCCGAAAAAGAACGAGCTGGGCGCAGAAAGAAAGCTGCCAAACTTCTTTTGGAGTGGCGAAACCAAAATGGCCTGTATGCGCAATGCGATTGAGCAGTCCCTCGATTATGCCTACGCACACCACATCCAACGTTTGATGGTCACTGGTAACTTTTGCTTGCTAACCGAGATCGACCCAGATCAAGTGGATGAGTGGTATCTCGGTATCTATGTTGATGCGATTGAATGGGTCGAAATGCCGAACACACGTGGCATGGCATTGTTTGCGGATGGCGGCATTGTTGGCACCAAACCTTACGCGGCGAGTGGTTCTTACATCAACAAAATGAGCGACTACTGTAAAGGTTGCCATTACGACAATAAGGCGAGGAGTGGGGAAGGATCGTGTCCGTTTAACAGCCTTTATTGGCGCTTTATGAACAAGCACGACAAGCGCCTCGCAGCCAATCCACGAATCGGGATGATTTTCCGCTCTTGGGACAACATGGAAGAACAGCAACGCCAAGCGATTCTTGATACCGCAGAGCACTACATAGAAAACGTGGAGAACTTGTGATGGAAATACTCATCGTCGGTGGCAATGGTGGAATTGGTTTGGCGATGGTTCAAGAAGCCGCAGCTCGGTTCCCTCAAGCGCACGTGCATGCCACTTATCGTAAGCAGCAACCAGATTGGCAACATCCAAATGTCGTTTGGCACAAAGTGGATGTATCGCAAGAAGGGGAGGTACAAGTGTTCAGTGAGCAGATTGAACACGTCGATTGGTTGGTGAACTGCGTTGGTATGTTGCACACCCAAGAGAAAGGCCCTGAGAAGAATCTTAGCTCGCTCGACGCAGGCTTTTTTCAGCAAACCATCACGGTTAATACTTTGCCAAGTTTGCTGTTGGCGAAATACTTCACGCCCAAACTAAAACGCAGTACTGCACCTAAGTTTGCGACCATTTCGGCCAAAGTTGGCAGCATTTGCGATAATCAGTTAGGTGGTTGGTACAGCTATCGAGCATCGAAAGCCGCATTAAACATGTTCCTTAAAACCATGTCGATCGAATGGCAAAGAATGGTCAAACATGGCACGGTGCTGTCACTTCACCCAGGTACTACAGACACCGCTTTGTCGGCACCTTTTCAAACCAATGTGCCAGAGGGAAAGCTGTTCACACCAGAGCGAGTAGCTAAGGATCTATTAGGCTTGATAGAAAAAGCAACCCCGCAAGATAGCGGGGCGTTTTGGGCTTATGACGGGACGTTATTGCCTTGGTAAGAGAACGCGTACAAACGTTAATACAAAGGAAATAGCGTTCTCCAGAGAGGTTCGGAGTGACCTACGTTTTCGTTGATTTATTTCTTCGGCAACGCTCAGAACAATAAACGATTTCCTCCCAATTTCGCGCCCACTTCTTTCTCCAAGAAAATGGGCGCTGACAGACCGGACAGACTTTCATGGGAAGGTTGGATTTAAAACCTTTCATCGCGCTGAATGTTCTGGTTAAAACTACTTATCAAATAGGTACAGGTAATCGCCGTAGCCTAAACTCGCCATCTTGTTCACAGGTACAAATTTCATCGCAGCAGAGTTCATGCAATAGCGTAATCCCGTCGGCTTCGGACCATCTTTAAACACATGACCTAGGTGTGAATCACCAAACTTACTGCGGATCTCCGTTCTAGGGTAGAGTAGTTTATAATCGGTTTTCTCCACGATGTAACCCGGGTTAATTGGTCGAGTAAAGCTTGGCCAACCTGTGCCAGATTTGTATTTATCAGTAGAAGAAAATAGCGGTTCACCGGTCACAATATCAACATAAATTCCCGCTTCTTTGTTGTCCCAGTATTCATTATCAAACGGACGCTCCGTGCCTTCTTCTTGCGTCACGTAATACTGTAGCTCTGTTAAGTTTGATTTGATTTCAGACTGAGCAGGCTTACTGTACGCTTTCACTTTCGAAAGCAGCTTTTTTTCTTCAATCAACTGTCGAAGTGTTTTAGGACTTTCTTTTCGATCTTCACCAAACACTTCGTCGAGGTATTTATCGCGACCTGATGCGTAGCGGTAGTATTTGTACTTTAGGCTACTCTTCTTGTAGTAATCCTGATGGTACGACTCCGCAGGGTAAAACTTTTCAAACTCGATCAGCTCTGTTTTCAACGGCTTTGGATAGATCATCGCCTTGTCGATTTCCATCATAAACTGCTTAGCAATCTGTTTTTGCTCCGCATTATGGTAGAAGATCGCTGGACGGTATTGAGGGCCACGGTCAACAAATGAACCTTTATCGTCGGTAGGGTCGATATGACGGAAGAAGTAGTCCAGCACTTGTTCGTAGTTCACGACAGCAGGATCGTACTCCACCTCAATCACTTCAATATGACCAGATTTACCAGAAGAGACTTGGCGGTAAGTCGGGTTTTCAATATGACCACCTGAATAACCTGATACAACATCGATTACGCCGGGCAGTTGCTCTAAATCCGATTCTGTACACCAGAAACAACCGCCAGCTAGCGTTGCGATTCTTGTATTCTCTGAAGCCTTCAGCTTATCCATCGTATCGGCGGTACCTGTTTTACTCAATAGTAGAAACAAGACTGGAAGTGCGAAGGAGAAACCGGCCAATAACTTAGACATATTCTTCATAGCTACCTCATCGTTATTTTTGTAGAAAGTGTTACTTAAATAAAAAGTGTTACGTATAGAGAAAGGTAACCGAGCGAAAAAATTACAGTAATGTTGAAAATTCCGTTGCCCTTTTATGCGATAGAGCTAAAGTATCGACAAGAAACACACCGCTAGTAAGGGCAACGATGCCTTGAATAAGCGATGCTAAATGAGGTAAATCATGCAAGCTGAAGTTAAATGGATAGAAGATTTTAAATTCCTTGGGCAATCTCAGTCGGGCCACTCCGTAGTGATGGATGGCAATGGTGGTGCAACCGCACCAAGCCCAATGGAAATGGTACTAATGGCTGCTGGTGGCTGTAGCTCTGTCGATGTTGTTGATGGTTTGAAAACAGCAGGCCAAAAGGTTTCGTCAGTTAATGCCAAGCTAACCACAGAGCGTCGTGAAACCGCACCGCGTATCTTTACGCAAGTGAATATCCACTTTGAAGTGTCAGGTGACGAGCTTGACCCAGAAGTCGTAGCAAAAGTGGCGGCTGACTCGCTAGAAAAATACTGCTCGGTTTGCTTAATGCTAGGCGAAGGTGTTGAGATGACCCACAGTTGGGAAATTGTGTGAGTTGACAGACTCCACAAAATATAAAAACAGGAAAGAGAAAAGTCCGGGCTTTTCTCTTTTTTTATTTCACAGTTCACGTACCTTGTGAAGAATCTGAAAGCAGTAATTGCAGGTTGTAGGAGTCTTCCAGTGACAGAACTAGAAAAAATGATGTCTGGCCAGGTCTTTGATGGCATGGACAAAGAAATTGACGCCATTAGAAGCCATGCTCTTCAAGCACTTAGAGCACTTAATAATAACACCGACGAAAGTCAGCGCGACGAATTGCAAAAGCAGCTATTTGGCAAGGTAGGCCGTTGTATTGTCCAGTCCCCTTTTCATTGTGAATTTGGTAAGACCATCGAAATAGGTGAAGAAACCTTTATCAACATGAACGTGGTCATGCTCGATGGTGCCAAAATTACCATCGGGAACCACGTGCTCATTGGACCGAGCGTGCAATTCTATACCGCTTCTCATTCTGTTGATTACCGAAGTCGTCGACGTTGGGAAACGTTTTGTAAACCTATCACGATTGAAGATGATGTGTGGATTGGCGGAAATTCCGTCATCAACCAAGGTGTAACAGTTGGCGCTCGCTCGGTGATTGCGGCGAACTCGGTCGTTAACCATGATGTGCCGCCAGATTGTCTATACGGAGGCACGCCAGCTAAGTTGATTCGTCGTCTCAACGAAGAAGAGTAGAGATCAGTATGCAATAACACTGGCGATTAGAGAGTTCTGACTGAGCTCTCTTCGTCGAGTACATCGTTATATTTTAATGTTAATTTCTCATTCAATTGCTAAAAGAACGGCACCAATTGATAAAGTCAGGGCAACGACAACAGAGTTAACAATGATAATACCCAGTAATAGAATCGACAAATAACGATACCATTTTGGTACTTCTCTAGAAATATTAGGTAATTTTCGCTTTTCACCTGAGCTAGGTTGAACGATTAAACGAACAAACATCAATGTTCGGAAAAATGCGTAAGGCCACCCTGTGAATAAAGAAAGCTCAAATTCATTAAAATATGGTTTTTTAAAATAGTTCCCAACAATCTCCTTCGGCATCAGAAAGTGCATGACACCGATAAAAATGGTTTGTAAGAAAATAATAATCACACCAGTCATTAAAGTGTAAAAAAGAAATGTGATTACTTGCTGCATATAGACTCTATTCCAGTACTAGCGACTAAGTTTGGCTTGCTTTCAATTGAATTATAAAAGCTTTTTGCCACTTTACCGGATGCATAACCTACAGCCGTTGAACCGGCAGCGAGTACAATGGCAGTCACCCAGCCAATAGGGTTTGATACTAAAAATAGACCGACTAACGCGCTGGTACCCATTCCTACAGCTGTGCTAGTTATTGACTCAACAAAAATTTCATTCTTCTCATGTTGGTCTTGTGTATTCGCAATCTGAATGCAGGAAGCCGTCAGACCAACACCGACTAAAACATGTCCGCCCACTTTAGATGCTTGAGCTATTTTATTCAGTTTTTCGGCTTGTTTAACTATATGAGCATTCGCAGGTAACCCTCAACTTCGAGCGATGCGGATAGACTCGTAAGCTTTTTATTATCAAGTGATAAATTTAGCCTTTCATATGGAGTACCATACATGTTTAATATAATTGATGATAAGTTATCATGAGTTTTTATTTTATACTCAAATAATCCCGACACAGAGCACCTCTAGTTAATAATTTGTTTGTGCAGATACTAACAAAAAACTATATTTAAAAAGGTTTATTTTTTGCATTCTAGACTTTCATTTTAAAAAGTTACAAATTAGCTGATGTATTTATTATTTGCATGAAATTGTTAATGTGATTTTTTACATTTAAAGTGTGATATTAAACTTGGTTGGATAAGTAAAGGTCATACATGATTTGCTAGTGATAAAAAACCTGCGATAAAAAATACAAGTGCTAATATTGTAGAGTTTATGATAATTACCCATATTATTATGAAGGATAATAGGCGGTACCACCTAGGCACCTCTTGGGATACATCGGGTAACTTTCGTTTTTTACCTGAGTTAGGTTGAACGATTAAACGAACAAACATCAATGTTCGGAAAAATGCGTAAGGCCAACCTGTAAATAGAGCTAGTTCGAAAGTGTTAAAATAAGGTTCTTTAAAGTAGCTATTGACAATGTCTTTTGGCATTAAAAGGTGCATGATACCTATAAAGAATGTTTGAAAAAAAATAACTAATACACCAGAGAACATTAAGTATCCAATAATGTTCCAGATCAATTGCATATTGCACCTATCCTTATAATAAACCGATGCTTTTTCAAAGGTTTTATCCTAATTTTTATCATGAAGAAATAAAGAGACTAACAGATAACCTATATCTTAGCTATGAATGTAAGGCCGTTTTGAAGGAGTGTCGAGAACGAAAATAAGAACTATTTTATTGATTTTTATGTAAATATAGTTGGTCGTGTATAAAATTGATAACGTGAAATGGCGAGATGTAAGCCTTGCACAACTAACAAAGGTTGGTTAAACAAGGCTAATAATCGGTTATGGATGAATAACGATTTGTTGCTCCTCTGTCATCACAAGTGTCGCTTTGCTTTGTTCGATAAGTTGGGCAGCATAAGAAGGGGTAACTGCCTGCATGTCACCTTTAGATCGAAGAGTTAAAGACTCCCACGCTTGATCTCGATATTTCCCTGCTTGGGTGTATTGAATCAGTACTTTCATAGCTTCACGCTCCGGTGTGGTTGACGTGCTACTTAAGTTAACGATCTTAGGTTGGTTGCGCATCTGTTAAAAATGAAACATTAGTTTAACCAAATGTGCCTTTCCAAATATCGCGCATTGAGCAGAGCAATTTAGAATCCTTGTGATGAAGGGATGAAAAACACTCAATCTTTCGATTCATACTGCGCAATATAATGTTTGAGAGATTTGGTTTCCGCACTCTGAAACTCTTCATCGTGCATACGCAGTGCTTGGATACGGTCGAGGCGGAACTGGCGGTAGTCATCGCGCAATTCGCACCAGGCGACCAGCGTCCAGACTTTGCCCCAAAAGAACTGGCCTAACGGTTGGATTTTTCTCTCGGTCACCTGTCCGCTTTCATCTTGGTAATCTAAACTGACCTTAAACTGATGATCAATCGCGTGGCGCAGAAGCTGCCCTCGTTTGGCAGTCTCGGATTGGGTGTGATAATCGGGCACAATCAGCGGACAATCTTCCACTTGTTGTTTGAGCTTATCGGGCAATACCGAAAGTATTTTGGTGGACGCAGAGTGAGACGCTTCGGCGAGTTCAACATCCGACCAGGCTCGAACCATCCGCATACCCAGTTCAAGCGCCATCATCTCCTTTTCTGAGAACATCAAAGGCGGCAGATGAGAGCCAGCTTGCAACAGGTAGCCGACACCTGCTTCACCTTGAATCGGAACACCAGAACTGAGCAACGACTGAATATCGCGATAAATCGTACGTTCGCTAACTTCCATTCTTTCTGCGAGCTCTTTCGCTGTCACGGCGTAACGCTTTGCGCGCAGAAGCGTCAGTAGCTCAAACAGTCGTTCTGATTTGCTCATGATGTTCCTTATCTAGACCTACTGGTTGTTAGTGATAGTGTGGCTGATTACTTCTCTAGCTCACTGCACATTTTTAAGTTGTGATGTTTAAGCTCGAAACTTTCGCAGTCAATCATCGATAACAGAGGCTGAAATTCAACGGCTTGCTTAATCTGTTTTCCCGCCTGTTTTGCATCGTACATCGAACGCCAGTAAATGATGTCTGTCCACACATCGTCCGTCGCTTCGTGACTGAGTGAGCGATACAAAAAGCCCGGCAGATTCTTCACAAACGTTTGTGACTGTTTGGCAGCGGCGATCACGTCTTGCTCTGTTGTGCCTGCGGTTAGACGAAATTGCACAGTTTCGATAACGGTTTCCATATTGTGATTCCTTATTGGTTTTGGCGGATTGCCTGTTGATTTCCAAATAAGGTTACGCGGATGGAATGTCAGAACGTGTCAGTAGTGAAATCTCACTCACTTATCATCAATATGGTTATTTTTCTGGGCTGCTGTAACGATCCCAGTAAGGTAAATCTGTACCGAGTTTTTCGCTGATAAAATCGATAAAGGCTCTTACTTTCAACGGCATGTGCTTGCGCTCAGGGAAAACCGCATAAATGGCGTGTTCTGGTAGAGAATACTCTTCCATTACCGGTTTTAGATTTCCTGCGGCAAAGTCTCTTCCTGCAATAAACGTTGGCAGTTGCGCAATGCCCGAACCTCTTAACAGCAACTGGCGAATGGCTTCGCTGTTATTGACGATAAAGTTTCCTTTTGGAAGTACCTTGTATTCGCTGCCGTTGTTGATGAACATCCATTCGACGCCGCCACGGAAATAGGAGTAGCGCAGGCAGTTGTGACTGACTAAATCACTTGGTTTTTGTGGTGTTCCAAACTCCGCTAAGTAATCTGGCGAGGCACAAAGCACACTTTTACAAGGGGCGAGACGTTTTGCGATTAGATTGGAAGAGGTGAGTTCACCAATACGGATCCCCAAATCAAAACCGTCTTTAACCAAATCGACCATTTTGTCTTCGAGGTTTAAATCCACTTCAATTTTCGGGTAACGAGCGAGAAACTCGCTGATCAAAGGCGCGATATGCAGTACACCGAAAGACATCGGCACGGTAATTTTGAGCCGACCTTGTGGCGAGCCTTGCAGTTCCGATACCGCGTCCACGCCTTGCTGGGCTAGGTTGAGCGCTTGAGAGGCGTACTCAAAATAGCGTTCTCCCGCTTCGGTCAGGCTCAGCTTACGCGTAGTTCGGTTAAGGAGACGAATGCCCAAATCGTCTTCTAGTTGGTTGATGCGTTTGCTGATCGCCGATTTCGTCAGATTCAGCTGTTTGGCAGCAAGGGAAAAGCTGCCGCATTCGACAACAGCAACAAAAACGGGCAGGGAGGCAATCGCGTTCACATCAATCTCCTATTATCGTGAAGCATTTATTGTTGAGCACAAGGATACAATTAATTTCCAATTATAGAGATTATCTTCAAGAAGAAAACAATCTAGACTATGCACCAGTATTACGACCTTGATTTTGGGAAGAAGAAAATGAAGTACGATTGGATCCTGTTTGACGCTGACGAAACCTTATTCCACTTTGATGCTTTCAAAGGTTTACAGCTTATGTTTTCTCGCAAAGGCGTAGATTTTACTGAACAAGATTTTGCTCATTACCAAACCGTAAACAAACCGCTTTGGGTGGATTACCAAGACGGCAAAGTAACGGCAGATGAGCTAAAACATAAGCGTTTTACCGAGTGGGCTGAGAAGTTGAATACCACAACAGCAGATCTCAATAGCGCATTTTTAGAAGCAATGGCCGATATTTGCAGCTTGTTGCCAGGTGCAAAAGAGCTGATGGAAGCGCTGCAAGGCAAAGCTAAAATGGGCATCATCACCAACGGTTTTACAGAGTTGCAAGCAATTCGCCTTGAGCGCACAGGGATGACTGAGTACTTCGATAAAGTGGTGATCTCTGAACAAGTGGGCGTAGCAAAACCGGACTTAGGTATTTTTGAATACGCGATGCAGCAAATGGGCAACCCATGCAAAACGCGCGTACTGATGGTGGGTGACAACCTGCATTCCGATATTCTGGGTGGTAATAATTTTGGTATTGAAACTTGCTGGTTAAATACCACAGGCGCAAGCGTCGATGAGCGTATCGCACCAAATTACACCGTTGAGTCTTTGAGTGAACTAAAGAACATTTTGGTGGCGTAACCGAATCCGGTATTATTCCGCAGTAACCCTCAGAAAAATCAAGGAATAACCATGTCAGACATCAAACAGTTAGACAGCAAAGTCGTTTACCAGAATAAGTGGATGACGGTGCGTGAGGACAAAATTTTACGTCCGAGCGGCGCAGAGGGCATCTATGGTGTGGTCGACAAACCTGATTGTGCTGCGATTCTGGCTATCGATAACGGGATGATTCACTTGGTTCAGCAGTACCGTTACACCGTAGGTCAACGTTGTTGGGAGATCCCACAAGGGGCGTGGGAATCAAACCCAGATGCGGATCATCTTGAGCTTGCCAAAGGCGAGCTGCGTGAAGAAACGGGCATGCAGGCGAGCGCCATGGCGTATGTCGGCGCGCAGTTTATCGCATACGGCTTTTTGAATCAGACATGTCACGTCTACTTCGCCAGTGATTTAACGGACGTGGGCAATCAACTCGACAGTGAAGAAGAGGATTTGATCACTCGTGCTTTTTCGGTTGAGGAGTTCGAACAGATGATGATCGACGGCACGATCAAAGATTGTGTCACCATCGCCGCTTATGGTTTGGCGAAGCTGAAGAAATTCATTTAGTTATACATGACGATTTTTTAATGAAAACAGCGGCCTAGTGCCGCTGTTTTTTAGTTTGGGTGAGCTCGTTGAGCCATCGCTTACTCGTCGATTTTCTTACCTAAGATTTCCACTTGCGCTTTTTTAGTCACCCCCACGACTTGCAGCGCAGTGCTGCCAACCGATTCATAGTTCAACTCGATTTTGTCTAACTTCGCGTTATCTTTTGTTGGTAGGCTTAAGCTTCTTGATGACATGCCTTTAGTCAGAACACCTAAACTGTCGAACGTCTTTTCCTGACCATCTTTCATGATCACTTTAACGCTTTTCAGATCGACCGTACCTTGCGTACATTTGATTTTGATGTGGCTGAAACGAGCGTTAGCAAATGGTGACAGTGGATTGACTGTGTCGGTTTCTGATTTAAAACTGACGGTTTTATCTGCAATCTTGTCCCAATCGTTGTCTCCTGCAACCGATTGGAAAGAGGCTACAGCCGCTAAAAGACAGAGTGCGATGGTGTTGAACAGTTTCATAGCTTTTCCTTACCTTAGGTTTAGATATTCTGTTTAATCAGTTCGATGACGTGTGTGACTTCGTCTTGAGTTAAAGCCCCTTCTTTCACGAATAAAATTTCGCCTTGTTTATTTTGTACGATAATCGCAGAACTTTCTTGCTGTAGATCCCAAGTTGTTGCTAATACGCCATTTTTGTCTAACACCATGGAAGACCAAGAGAATGTCTTTTTGCTGTCCTCTGCCGACGATTTAACAAATGTACCGGTTCCCCATATGGCGTCTTCTTGGTTGATCACGGTTGTGGTCTGATACTGATCTTCAGGAAAGTGAGCGGCAGTGATTGCTGACATCAGCGGCGCGTTCATCTCTTTGGCTTTACTACGACCTGCAATGGCTTGTATCACACGGACTTTGCCTAACATCTGCTGAGTTGCCCAAGGTTGATAAGCCACATCGTCTCCTTGCAGCGTCATTTCGCCATAGGTATCAATGCTGACGGAAGGGGTGGTTTGACCGACAGAAAGGTTATGAGAGAAGGCGAATGTCGGGGCGAGTGCGAGTAAGAGTGACAGAACAGATGGAGTTTTCATTGGGGGTTCCTGTAACGAAGTGAGGTTAGAGCGAATCAAAATAAGGGGCAAATACGATGCCCCTTATCGGATGTGGCGTTTAGTTAGAAAGTACAACGCGCGCATTTAGCGGTTGCAGCGGACGATTGTTTTGTCCCATGACTTCCATCAGTTTCGCGGCTTGATCTTTGGATAAGGTTTGAGTGTCTTTAAGCACAAACCAGCGCACACCTTCTGAACATGGTGGTGTGGTTAAAGAGCCGTTAAATCGATAGTAGTTTGCAGTTTTTGGCAGTAAGTCGTTAATCTCAAACGTATCTTTAAAGAAGGTGGTTTGATTCTCTTGTGGGATTGCGTTGATCAGTTTAGACAGCGCTGCGTTTTGATCGCCAGCATCAAAGATCACCGAAATTACCGCCAACTCGCCGTCTGCGTTGGCGTGTACAAAGTGCGCTTCAAGTGGATACTGGCGGCCTTTGATTTGGTTTTCTGAAGGTGTGTGGAAATGGAACTGTTGCAGCTCGAACGTCTCGCCATCAATGGTGAAGCTATTACGTCCGTTCACTTGCGCTTGCAGCGTATGACCATTGTTGGTTAAACCAATGACCTGACCAGTGTACGAAAGGTTCAGTGCTTCCAGTTTTGCATCGGCTGGGTTGTCGATGTTGATTGGGCTTTGGTTTTTCGTGGTTGCGCAGTCTTTGGCGATTTTTCCCCAGTGCTCTGGCCCGTGTTTGTCATTGCCATAGCCCCATTCCGAAGCCTGAGCTGCGCTTAGAGTGAGAAGTGAGAGTGAAAAAGCAAGTAGTGTTTTGTTCATAATAATGTCTCTGTTCGGTCGCTTCGATAAGCGTTGTTACAAGGCAATGACCTAGAGGTTTGATCACTGCCTGACAAATTAGAAACGGTGGCTGAGCTGGGCACCAATTAGGAACGCATTTGAATGGGTCACGCCCGTTACCATCGGTGCAGGAACACCTTCATACGCGTACTCTTCTACGTTGACATCTTCACCAATCAAGTACGTCATGCCGATGTCAACCGTGGTATCTGATGACCATTGGTAAGAGGCCCCCGCAGATAACCAGTGACGGTTCGAATCTGGAATAGAAAGCGAGGTCAGCTCATCGACAGGTGTTTTGTCGAACATGTAACCCGTGCGAAGTGTCCAACGTTCATTGGCGTACCAAGTCGCACCGATGGAGTAGTGCGCGGAGTCTTGCCACTGAAAATCTTTTAGCAACTGATCATCAGCTTTCAAGCTGTCAAATGCTGACCAACCAATCCACTGCACAGAATAGTGCAGGGCAAATTTAGGTAAGACGCGGTGATAACCGGAAAACTCCGCAATATCCGGTAGCGGCATAGCAAGCGAGTCGTAC
Source organism: Vibrio sp. 811 (assembly GCF_033339195.1). Classification (NCBI taxonomy): domain Bacteria; kingdom Pseudomonadati; phylum Pseudomonadota; class Gammaproteobacteria; order Vibrionales; family Vibrionaceae; genus Vibrio; species Vibrio sp. 811. The sequence goes on along the minus strand of NZ_JAWOUB010000006.1, from coordinate 208,943 downwards.
GATTCGCCCGCAAAGTGGATGTCGCCCTTGGCATCTATGTTAGGGCTGTGCTTGTAGCTTAAACCTAAGCGATGACGTTCGTTAAACTCGTACATCATGCCAATATTCGCACCAAGCCCAATGCCGCCTGCTTCCACATCAAGTGCGTTGCCTTTTACGTATCCACAGCGTTGTTCTAGTTCGTTTCCAAGTATGTTCCCACCAACGCAAAAACCCACGTCCATATCGCGGTACAGCTCACCAGAGCCGTAAATCACATCAATACCACCACCGATACTAAAACGATCGTTCACCTTGTATGCCAAGCTTGCGCCAAGGTTGACACTCGCTACGCTGGTGACACCGCCAAAAACAGGTGCGCCATAGTTTGGTTTAAACTCCATGTCGGTTCCGAAGTTGGAATATGCCGATAAGCCTAGATACCAGTCGTCGTTGATAGGGTGAATAAAGTAAAAATTGGGTACAACGGCTGGTTGACCAACGCCATCGACGTCATCAATGTCGGTCACGGTTTGAGAGAAGGACGGGGTAATGTCAACTTGAGGGGGCGGAGGAAAACCACCCATACCAACATTGACATCCGCATTAATGTTAGCTCGATGATATTGCGTATTTTTAACGGTAACGTCAGGTTTGACGTAAGTGACACCGAACGATAAGGCATTTTGTTTAAACAGCGTCATCGCTGCGGCGTTGCGGCTGATTACAGACGCATTATCACCAATGACGGCATCACCAGCAAAAGCACGACCAAGACCCGTCGCAGAATGTTCGTTAATTTGAAAACCACCGGCATACGCCGTCGAGGAGGCTAACCCGATTAATAAATAAATCGGTGAAAGAGTTAATTGTCGCTGCATGTTTTTCTCATGAATTAATTAGAAGTTGTATTGCAACGAAAATCAGTAAAATAAACAAATCTGACCAGTGCATTTAAGAGTAAAACTAACAGTGTGCTGACAATAAGTAAATTTAACTTAATAAATATTTATTGTTGAATTTATTAATGCTTCATGGCGTGAATATAGTGGTTATTTTACGTGTAAATTAAATCCTGAACCTCTATTTTTATTTTTTCGGTATTACTTCTCTATTTTTATTGTACTGACTGTTTCCTAACAAATAGAGGGAAATCCAGCGATAAAGTGTCCGTGATGGAAACTCTGAGTCATTTGTATTTCCATTGCATCCCAACGTTGGTAGTTCGAATCAGCAAGAGAACTATCGTTTAAACCCACATGACACACTCCTCTCGGTCTTACCTGTGTTATGTGGGTATTTTTTATTTAACTTGCCACTTAACTCCTCTTTAAATTCAATAATTAAAAATGGCCATAATGAAATTTTAATGGATTGCATATTTAATAAGTTAAGATTTTTACTGGTTTGTTGGTATTTAAAAGTTTTGTTTATAATACTTATAACTTGAATTTCTATATTAAAAATGGTCTTTGCCATACGTATTGAATAATAAAGTTTTGAAGTGACTATAATATCTCTGATTTTTCACGTTAGTGAAGTTATTCATTCAGTTTCTTGACGTTAATTTACCTATCTTTACGTCTCGTACCCTGTACGGCTAAGACAAATAGCAGTATAAAATCAAAACGATTATTTACTTCACTCCTGCTATGAAACTCAATAAAAAATGGCTCGTTTTGTGTGGCCTACTTGCTATTGGTGCTGGTGGTTATCATTATCTGCAACGTCCAGAACCCATTTCTCCTTACGCGACAGAAGTCGTTCGCAAAGGCAATATCGAAAAGGCGGTATTAGCTAACGGCATGTTGCAAGCGTCCAAATTGGTGAATGTAGGTGCGCAAGTATCTGGGCAAATTCAACGCCTCGCTGTGAACTTAGGGGATGAGATAAAACAGGGGGACTTGATTGCACAGATTGACAGCCTGACTCAGCAAAACAGCCTCAAAGAAGCCCAAGCGTCTCTTAATAGTCTCAACGCTCAGTACCAGGCTAAGCAAGCGCAGATTAAACAAGCAAACTATGAATACGTGCGCCAAAAAGGCATGTTGGCAGCGAAAGCGAGCTCACGAGCTGATTACGAGAATGCCGAAGCGACGCTCGCCATCTACAAAGCCGAGTTAGCGCAACTGGATGCCGAAATCGAGAAAGCCAAAATCAACGTCGACAATGCGCAGTTAGATCTCGGTTACACCACCATCAACGCACCGATGGATGGCACGGTGGTCTACACCGCGGTGGAAGAAGGACAAACCGTAAACGCCAATCAAACCACGCCAACGATTATCGAGTTAGCCAAGTTAGATACGATGACGGTGAAAGCAGAAATTTCGGAAGCCGATGTGATTTTTGTTCACCCAGGCCAAACGGCGCTGTTCACCATTTTAGGCAAACCGAATCAGCAGTTTAAAGGCACATTGCGCGCCATTGAGCCGGGGCCAACCATCATGGATGGCGATGACAGCGATTTGAGCATTTCAGATAGCGACGCCATTTACTACAACGCTGTATTTGATGTGAAGAACCCGCAAGGTATTTTGCGTATTGGCATGACTGCGCAAGTTTCGATTGTCCTTGAGCAATCGGAAAATACCTTGATTGTCCCTTCACAAGTGCTGCAAAAATCTGGCGGCAAAGGCAACTATACTGTGCCAGTGCTTGAACAGGGCCAAGTGGTGGAAAAGCCCGTGACAGTGGGTATTAACAACAAAGTGAACGCAGAAATTCTCTCAGGTTTGAAGGAGGGTGACCAGGTTGTTCTTGGCAATGCTATGGATGGAGAATCATCAAGCCAAAGTGATCGTCGTCGATCTCCAATGAGGTTCTAAGATGAGTGACGTGCTTTTAAAAGTTGAGGATTTAACTCGACGATTTGTCTCTGGCGACGAGTCGCTTACTGTGTTGAACCACATTAATTTAGAGATAAAACGCGGTGAAATGGTCGCGATCGTGGGTGCATCAGGCTCTGGTAAATCGACGCTGATGAATGTGCTCGGCTGCTTGGATAAACCGTCCAGCGGTCGATACTTCATTAATGGGCAAGATGTCTCGACGTTGGAATCCGACCAACTGGCGGAGCTGCGCCGCGAGTATTTTGGCTTTATATTCCAGCGTTACCATCTGCTGGGGGACTTAACCGCGGTGGCAAACGTGGAAGTACCGGCGGTTTACGCGGGAGTTCCTCATCGTCAAAGAACGGAGCGAGCGCAGTCACTATTGGCTCGCTTGGGGCTGGAAGATCGTTTGACTCACAAGCCCAGCCAACTGAGTGGTGGCCAGCAACAGCGCGTGAGTGTTGCTCGTGCACTGATGAACGGTGGTGAAGTGATTCTCGCTGATGAGCCCACTGGCGCATTAGACAGTCACAGTGGGCAAGAGATGATGGCACTGCTTAAAGAGTTGCATCAACTTGGGCATACTATCATCTTAGTGACTCATGATATGAACGTGGCGAACTTTGCGGATCGCATCATTGAAATCAAAGATGGTGAAATCATTGCAGATACGCCAAATGCACAAGTTGTAATCAATGAGCAAGCAGCAAAGACACCGAGCGCGTCTTTTCATCGCCCAGCGCAAGCCGCCAGTAAGTGGTGGAAGTGGGACAGTTTTATTGACGCGCTAAAAATGGCGCTGCTGGCGATGTCTAGCCACAGGATGCGTACGTTTTTGACCATGCTCGGCATCATTATTGGTATAGCCTCGGTGGTTTCCGTGGTGGCACTAGGTAATGGTTCACAACAGCAAATTTTGTCGAATATTTCGTCCATGGGAACAAACACCATTGATGTCAGGCCGGGCAAAGGGTTTGGTGACCGCCGCTCCGGACGAGTGAAAACGCTAACCGCCGACGATGCTAAATCGTTGGAGAGTCTACCTTTTGTTGACAGTGTCACGCCGTCTTTATCCAACAGCATAACCGTGCGTTACGCCAATCAGGATGCAACTGCGTCTGTGGAAGGCGTTGGGGAAGACTATTTCCGTGTGCGCGGTTATGGGATCGCCAAAGGTCAGTTTTGGGATGAAGAGAGCGTGAACTCACTCGCCCAAGAAGCAGTGATTGATGACAACACCAGAAAGGAAATGTTTGCGGATAGAAATCCGATTGGTGAAGTGATTTTTCTTGGTTCATTGCCAGTGCGTATTGTGGGTGTCACGCAGAAAAAAGAAGACGCGTTTGGCAACAGCGACGCGCTGAAAATTTGGGTGCCATACACCACTATGTCGGGACGCATGATGGGACAACGCTACCTCAACGGCATTACTGTACGGATTGATGAGAACGCCCCAAGTGCGGCGGTAGAGCAGAGCATCATCAACTTGTTAAAAATGCGCCACGGTACAGAAGATTTCTTCACGATTAACACTGACACCATTCGTCAGAGCATCGAGAAAACCACCGCAACCATGACGTTACTGATCTCAGCGATTGCGGTGATCTCCCTAATTGTCGGGGGAATTGGCGTAATGAACATCATGTTGGTGTCGGTGACAGAGCGCACGAAAGAGATCGGTGTGCGAATGGCTGTGGGTGCGCGGCAAGCGGATATTTTGCGTCAGTTTTTGATTGAAGCGGTACTAGTGTGTTTGTGTGGTGGCATTGCTGGTATTGGCTTGGCGTTTTTGATTGGTTTTGCATTCAGTACGTCTGGTAGCAGCTTCCAAATGATTTACTCGATGAACTCGATCATCTGGGCGTTTATTTGCTCAACGTTGATTGGCATCGCTTTCGGCTTTTTACCCGCTCGCAATGCCGCCAAACTCGATCCGATAGAAGCGCTAGCGAGAGACTAAAAATGAGTAACACAATGAAATTCAAAACTCGATTGGTCGCGGCTGCCTTAAGCGCAGTGTGGTTGTCAGGTTGTGGTTCGCTTATGCGTAGCGACTATCAAGCTCCTGAGGTGCAAGTGCCTGCAAATTGGCAACAGATGCATGTTGCGGGTGATGTCAGTATGGATCCTTGGTGGTTGGCGTTTAACGACCCAACTCTTAATCAATACATTACTCAGGTGTTGGCTCAAAATAACGATTTGACGCTGGCAACGCTAACGCTAAAGAAAGCGCGTTTACAGCTGGGTTTAGCGCAAGATGACCTTTTCCCTACGTTGAGTTCTTCTACATCAGGACAAGTTCAAAAATCTCTTGATAGCGGGGAATCGGCAGATAGTTACAGCACTAACTTATCCGTCAATTACGAGTTGGATTTATGGGGAAAAATCTCGGCAGACGTTGACCAAGCCAAGTGGTCGGCGATGGCAAGTCAACAAGATCGCGAGGCGACCGCACAAAGTTTGGTAGCAACGACGGCATCGCTATATTGGCAAATCGGCTATCTGCAACAGCGCTTAAACCTCAGCCAGCGTAATGTGGTAGACGCAGCTCAAACGCTACAATTGATTGAAAAACAGTACCAACTTGGCGCTGTGGATCAGTTAGATGTGCTTGAAGCCAAACGTACGTTGGCAAGCTTACAAGCGCAGCAAAGTGAGTTTGAACAGAGTTTACTTGAGGCAAACAACGCCTTTGCGATTTTGTTCAATCAACCGCCGAAGAGCATCAGTGCAAACATCCAAATGCTGCCTGAAGGCGATATGCCATCGTTGAGTGTTGGTGCTCCGTCTGATTTATTGATCCGCAGACCCGACATTAAAGCCGCGATTTATGACGTCAAAGCCGCGCTAGCAAATAAAGACGCAGCAGATTTGGACTACTTGCCCAAGCTGACGCTCACTGGGGCTCTGGGTGGATCATCACAAGCGCTTAAAGACCTGCTTTCCAACCCGATTGGCAGCTTAGGTGCGGATATGACGCTACCGTTTTTGCAGTGGAATGAGATGAAAAATAGCCAAGCCATTGCCGATTTAGACTATCAATCGGCCATTGTGAGTTATCGCCAAGTGTTGTACGCCGCATTCCAAGATGTCGAAAATGCCTTGTCGGCACGAGAAAAATTGAAGTATCAGGCGGCGCGTTTACAAGAACAATATGATGCCGCAAGTGCCGCTGAGTCCATTTATGCTGCGCGGTATCAGTATGGCTCGACGTCGATCATGGACTATTTGAATGCCCAAGAAGAGACCAGAAACGCGCAAGCTTCTTTGTTGGAAAACCGCTACAACCAGTTTCTCACTCAGGTTACGCTTTACCAGTCTTTAGGAGGAACCGACGTCGCGCCGTTGTAATTAGGGATCAGCGCACACTAGCGAAGCGTCATGCAACAAAGCCTTTTTTGAAGGTATTACTGGTCCCATGAATGGGACCAGTAATAAAAGCTTAAGTTACTTGGCGAACTTCTTGAAAGGTGCATCAACCGGGGTGTCAGCTAGGTGATTGGTGTAGTTACTCATCACTTTTTGCGCTAGACCAAGAACAATTTCAAGCAGTTGCTGCTGTCCGTAACCCGCCGCAAAGAATTTCTCTATCTGAGACTCTTCAACTACACCACGTTGGCGCACCATTTGAAGCGTTGTCTCTCGTAGTGTTTCAAGTTTTTCGTCTGCCAATGGTGTTTGGTTGACGAGAGCATCGACAATCTCCTGATCCACTTTCATTGACGCCGCGATCGCACTATGAGCAGGAACGCAGTAGTGACAACCATGTTCAACGTTGATGGTTTGCCATACGACGGTCAATTCTTCTGCGTTAAATGATGTTTGTTGAAAGAGCTCATGCACAACTTGATAACCCTCAAGCAAGGTTGGCGCTTCAGCCATAACAGCATGAAGATTTGGTAGCATGCCAAACGCTTTGACTGAATTTTCAATCAGGTGCTTTGATCCTTCGGGTGCGTTTTCTGCGGTATACAGTTTAAATTCTGCCATGTTTAAATCTCCTGTAATTGGATATGAGCGGATTAGGCAAGAACAGGATAGTTGATTTTGAGCGGTCGCTCAATATAAAATTGAGCATATGTTCAAAATTGATAATTACTCATGGCGAATACAAAGAAATTCCAACGTGATGAAGTGGTGAAAGCCGCCTCGGATCTATTCTGGAAGAAAGGTTTTCATGCAACATCTACACGTGATTTACAAGATAGCGTGAATCTGCGTCCTGGAAGTATTTATGCGACGTTTGGGTCAAAAGAGGGGCTATATTGTGAAGCGCTAAAAATGTACGTTGCGAACTTACAAGCCCTGTTTGAGTTGCATTTAGCTCAGAACACAACGGTTCTAGATGCAATAGAAGCTTTCGCGATTGATGTGGTTATCAATCAGCGAGACTCCAATCCCAGTGAAGTGTGCATGTTAGTCAAATCAGCAAGTGAATTTGCTGAGGATTTTAATGCGCTGCGCAATCAAACAAACAGCTTAGCAAACCAATTTGAATCTTTTCTTGCAAAGCTGTTTGAGCGAGCAATCGAGAATGGCGAAATTGAAGCTCAGGATACATTGCTTCTTGCTCAGTTGTTCCAGGTTCAGTTTACGGGTATACGAGCCTACTCATACCGTAGTGATGATGTAACCTTAAAGACGTTGATCTCTATTATGGTGGACAGCTTCCGCGGTAACGTATCAAAAACAGAAAGCTGAATGAGGCTGCTCAAAGTCAACGTCTCTAAATCAACGGCTTGAAGTAAGCGAGCTCAAATAAACCCGTTATCGGGGGTCGATATCGATAAAAAATGACCACGAAGCATCGTGGTCATTTTTATGCAGATTAACTTGCAATGAACAACAACGGCTTATTAAAAGCGAAACTCTTCTAAGTTATTGCTGCTTTCTAACATTTTTTCAGCCACATAACGATGCGTTGCTGTGGTGGGGTGAGTCACATCCCAGAACACGAACTTATCTGCGCCAGATGCTGCACATTCAGAACGTAATGAGTGAGTGTACATGTAGTCAACAGAGGATGAACGGTTGATGTCTAAGCAAGGGTCGCTTGCATTTACGAAACCGTGTTCTTCTGGTGCCGAGGTTAACTTCTCAAACAGTGCGTGTGTATCAAACAATGCGATGTTGTAGCCTTGGGCTTTGTAGTACATCGCTTGTGCTTTGATGAACTCGTTCATTTTCAATACTTTCGCACGAATCGTTTCAATTTCTTCCTGTGTTGAGTATTTGAACTGTGGTGCTTTGGTTGCATCAGGCAGTGTCATCAACATGAAGTTCTTAGCGCCAGCGTCTGTTAAACGAATCAGAGCTTCAGCGTAATCCGCTTTTACTTCCGGCACGCTACGGTTGTAGTTCATGAAATCATTTAAACCAAACTCTAACGTAAACAATGTGTTAGCAGGGTTGTAGTTCTTCGCCAGCTTTGTGTAGGTTAAGTAAGAAGAAACTTGTTCGCCGACACCAGTTAGCGCGATGTATTGGTTTTCACCTGCTGCGCCACCAACTGCCCAGTTGTATAGCGGTAAGTTTTTGGCTTTAGCAACGTATTCCGTCCAAACAAAACCGTTTGAGAAGTGACCCAAGAACCAGCTATTCGGGTTAGGAAAGCGCCATTGGGACGCGTTAAAGATGTTGCCTGTATCAGACAAGCTATCGCCTAAAGCCACTACTTTGTTTATCTGATCTGGTTGCATTGCAGCATCATTGCTCCAGATCGTGTGGTTATAAGAATAACGATTGTCAGCAGCAAAAAATGTAATGTCTGCGTTCTCGTTCGCTAGATCTAGTGTTTCTTCACAACGCTGACGAATTACGTTTTGTGAGGTATTGGTGTAGAACATGTTTTTAAATGAAACAGAGCTCCACCAATAGCCATCGATAGTGAAGTCACTACCATCTTGGTTTTTTGCCCATTTCCAATCGGTAGCCGCATCGTCCTTAGAGTGGCTCGTACGATACCAGCATCGAACGTACGTATAAGTTTGATTTTCTTGCGCGCTAACCACTTCAGCCGCAGAAACCATTGCTGGTGATAAAGTTGGCTCCTCTGCAATGGCGGAGGCAAGCGGAAGTAATGCAGTTAATAGTGTGATTGTTTTTTTCATCATTCACTCTTCTTGTAATGGTTATTGTTCCGAATGCGTGAATACGCTCGGCTATAACAGTATTTAGATGAGAATTTTTCTCACTAAACCTTCTAATTCTGAGTAAATGCTCAAGACAGTCAACAACTAAATATTCAATATTTCAGTTTTGGCACCACGGTCAAAAAATCCATTCAGCATAGCAATCGATTAAATGGGTGATATTTAGAATAATTACTCACTAACATTAATTTAACATTCACTTTTTGTTAATTAAGTAATTGCTTTATAAGGTTTTGTCGGTGATTTTTAATGTTAACTTAAAGTGTTTATTGAATGATCTTTTGTACAAATTTGTATATTCATGAAACAAATTGTTTGGCATTTTTGCTCTGTAAACTATAGCTGAAGCTCTCATGCAAACATCATGATGATGACTTTTCATGAGAATATAGTGAATAAAAATTAGCTCAAATAAGGAATAGGGCAAATGCACTACACAACAAGTAAAAAACAAGGCTTATTTTCGTTGTCTGCCGTAGCAATAGCACTGACCACTTCGATGTCAGCGTTTGCGGCTCCACCAATGGGATTTGATGAATCTAAGTTACCGACGAAGTACATCGTCAAATTCAAAGAAGATGCAGTCAGCCGTTCTTCAATGGGTGGTAACTCATTCTGGGGGCCACGAATCGCGCAGGAGTCTGTTCTAGAACAGGTGAAGGCACGTAAGGTGGAAAAACTAGGCAATCGCGCCATTTACAGCGTTGAATTGGATGGCGATGACTTAGAGCCGCTTCGCAATCGTAGTGATGTGGAATACGTGGAAGTCGATCCACCTCGCTATTTGCTCAGCGAAACGACCCCATGGGGATATGAAGCGGTTAATGCTCAACTGCTAGCTGACTTCAATGCGGGTAATCGCACTGTATGTATTATCGATTCAGGGTACGACATTTCGCACAACGACCTAAGCGGTAACCGCGTTGCTGGTACTAACGATAGTGGTACGGGATCATGGAGTGATCCGGGTAACAACAATGCCCACGGTACTCACGTCGCGGGTACGATTGCTGCGATTGCCAACACCGAAGGTGTAAAGGGTGTGATGCCAAACCAGAATGTTAATTTGCACATCGTGAAAGTATTTAACGAATCGGGTTGGGGTTACTCATCTGGGCTTGTTAAAGCTATCCAGACCTGTGCCGATAATGGTGCTAACGTTGTGAACATGAGCCTTGGTGGTAGTCAATCAAGCCGAACTGAGCAAAATGCACTGCAAAATATTTACGATCAAGGCGTTCTATTGATCGCCGCTGCGGGTAATGATGGCAATACAGCGCACAGCTATCCAGCTTCTTATGACTCAGTGATGTCTGTTGCGGCTGTTGATAATCAAAATGATCATGCAGCGTTCTCACAATCTACTAATCAAGTTGAGATCTCAGGCCCGGGTGTGGCGATCTTATCAACGGTTACGGTAGGTGAAGGTAAACTTTCTGATATTACCTTGAATGGTGTCAGTCAGTTTGATCGTGGGATTGTTCCTCACAATCGTTTGATCAATAACGGTTCTTCGTATGTTCCGGATCCAATCGCGGGTTCAGTAACGGCAACGCTAGATAGCTGTGATGTCTCTGGCGGTAACTTTAACTGTGGTGATATGTCGGGCAAAATTTGTTTGACTGAGCGTATCGGCAACCAGTCTTCAGGAAACTACCCTGAAGTAGATGCGGTTCAGGCTTGTTACAATGCGGGTGCGCGAGCTGCAATCGTATACAGCAACTCTGAACTACCTGGTTTACAAAACCCTTTCTTGGTAGACACAAACAACGCTTATCGTATGGTTTCGGTAACGGTTGATCGTGCATTTGGTCAAGAGCTGTTGGGGTATGTTGGTCAGGAAATTACTGTTGCAACAACCTCTGGTGAAGATTACGAGTACTACAATGGTACATCAATGGCGACACCGCACGTAACGGGCGTAGCTGGCTTGGTGTGGAGTTACCACCCAACCTGTACCGCAGCGCAAGTACGTAATGCCCTAGTGAAAACTGCAACAGATATTGATGTTGCTGGTCGAGACAACCGTACTGGCCACGGCCTAGTTAATGCTGAAGCGGCGAAGCTGTTCTTGGACGCTGGCTGTAATGGACCTGATGGTGGTAGCTCTTCGGACTCTAGCTTCTCAAATACCAGCCCTGTTGCGATTCCAGATAATAAATCTTCTGGCGCAATCAGTGCAGTAGAAGTCGATCGCTCTGGTGATTCAGGCACAGTAAGTATTGACGTTGATATTAGCCACACTTACATCGGTGATCTACGAGTGACTTTAACGTCACCGACTGGTGGAGAAGTTGTACTTCACAATAATACTGGCGGCAGCGCTAACGATATAAAAAACACGTTCCAAGCGGATTTTTCTGGTTTTGAATCGCAAGGTACATGGGAACTAAAAGCGGTGGACAGTGCCAGAAGAGACACAGGCACCATCAACAGTTGGACTCTGACCTTTCAATAAGGAGTGGCTATGAAGAAGTTGACCTTACTTTCTTTGTCTGCGGTAGGCGCTACCGCACTATTGGCAATCGGACTGAGCTCAAGCAGCTTGGCAAACAATCAAGGATTTCCTCTCGTGGATGAACGCCAAGATCAAGCCGAGCAGCAACCTGCACGTTACTTTGTTAAGTATCATGAAGGAAAAGAGAGCGAAGTGAGAGCGCTTCTTCGTCAGCACAACATTGAAGTGGTCGATGCTCTGGTGAAACAACATGTGTTGATTGTGGTGGGTGAACAGGCGGAAGTCGATAAGCTCGCGGATCACGATGCGGTCGAATACACTGAGCAAGAGCCGACAAGAAAGCTGCTATCTAACGGAAATACGCTTCAATAAGCCAAACCTCCTTAAGATAGTGCCAAAAAGAAAAACGCCCCTCACGTGAGGGGCGTTTGTTTTCTTTCTACGATTGTTTTCTATGATTATTTTTTATGACTGGTTTCTTCTAAAGCCAGTCGTTTGCTATGACGAGATATTCTTGAAGATTGATGCCGATGAGCCTATTCGCGCATCAATCAAGTCAGTTATCAGCTAGTTATATTCAGACTAACTACTTAGCGAACAATCAGACCCAGTAGGATACCAACAGCGCCGAAGTCTGCGTCACTAAAGGTCGTGTTAGCAAAGCCTAGGTCACCCAGTACTGGCATTAGGAATACTGGTAGGAAGGTAATCAGTAGACCTTGTGCAAAAGCACCCAAGATTGCACCGCGACGACCACCTGTAGCGTTACCAAATACACCTGCCGCTGCACCTACAAAGAAGTGTGGAACGACACCAGGGATAATCACAGTAAGCCCCATCACGTAAAGTAGGAACATACCCAAAAGACCCGCCGCAAAGCTCGATAGGAAGCCAACCAATACTGCGTTTGGTGCGTATGGGAATACAACCGGACAATCAAGCGCAGGTTTCGCGTTTGGTACTAGTTTGTCTGAGATGCCTTTAAACGCCGGAACGATTTCTGCGATAACCATACGTACACCTTGAAGGATAACGTACACACCACCGGCGAATGTGATGGATTGCATCAGCGCGAACATGAACCAGTGCTTACCACCGCTAACTTCGCGTACAAAGTCACCGCCAGCAAAGATACACGTCACCATAAAGATGATGCCCATGGTGAACGAGATTGCTACAGGCGTATCACGTAGGAACAACAAGCTCTTAGGTACGTTCATCTCTTCAGTAGAGTGTTCTTTGTTACCGAACTTGCTGCCAATAAAGCCCGCTAGTACGTAAGAAAGGGTAGAGAAGTGACCAATCGCAACGTCGTCAGAACCTGTTACTTGCTTCATGTACTTGTGAGCAATCGCAGGGAAGAACACCATCACAGAGCCCACAACCAGAGAGCCAAGCGCGATCAGTGGAACACCTTTCATGCCGCTAGAAGCAAGGATCGCCGCTACCATCATCGACATAAATAGCGTGTGGTGACCTGTTAGGAAGATGAATTTCCATGGCGTGAAGCGAGCGATCAAGATGTTCACTAACATACCGAAGAACATGATCATCGCCATCTCTTTACCAAACGCTTCTTGCGCGATAGAGACGATAGCTTCGTTGTTTGGAACCACGCCAGTGATGCCGAACGCGTGTTGGAAAATCGTCGCAAAGTCACCCAGAGAAGTTACAACCAGACCCGCACCCGCACCAAGCACGATGAAACCAAGAATGGTTTTTACCGTGCCTTTAATGCACTCGGTGACCGGTTTTTTCTGGGCAATTAAGCCGATTAGGGCGATAAGACCTACCAGAACCGCTGGCTCTGATAGGACATCGTTCATTAAGAAACTGAAGAATTCCATAACGCCACCTTATAGAGCGCCAAGCTCTTGAAGTGCCACAGATAGACGCTCTTTCATTGCCACTTTGTCGACCATGTTATCAAGCGCAACGATGCGAGGTTCAACGCCAAGTGCGTTCAACTGTTCAACGATGTCGTTAGTACCGATGAAGATGTCACAATCCGTACCTTTTGCAGAACCTAGATCGATATGATCCACTTCTGCGTTTACATTCAATTCTTTCACGATGCCTTTGATGCTCATTTCCATCATTAGGCTAGTACCAAGACCGTGACCGCAAACAACCATAATTTTCATAATTCAGACCTTTTCTTTTTATAGGGGTGTATGCCCATTTTGAAGGGCACATCAGGAGTTAGTACTTTTCGATGATCGCGAGAACATCTTGTGTGTTTTGAGCGGTGCAGATGGCTTCTACATGCTCTTCATTCATAAACAACTCAGCCAGTTTAGAAATCGCATCCACGTGCGAGTTACTGTCTGTCGCGGCTAGCGTAACCAGCATTTTTACTGGATCGTTACCTTCAGAATCGAAGTTCACGCCGTTTTGAATCACCGTGATGGCAAGAGACAAACGGTTAACGCCATCTTCAGGGCGAGCGTGTGGCATTGCCATACCAGGACCTACCACGTAGTAAGGACCGAGCTCTTCGTGGGAGCGGTAAATAGCGTCCACATAGCTTGGCTCAATCGCACCATTTTCAATCAGTGCTTCACAGGATTTGCTCACCGCATCTTTCCAGTCGGTTGCGTCAGAATGGATGCGAATGACATCAGAGGTAATCAGTTCACGTAGCATTGGAATGTTTCCGATTTGTTGTTTTGTTGCTGCGTACTTTATCGATCAATTTGTCAGAAAAACCTGAGAATGATCACAAATGGTAGCGCTATCTGATAGCGCTATCATAAATTGTGATAGCGCTACCATTTTTATCAGTCATCCGAGTTTCATATGCTTGTGATCGACTTCTAATGCGCTAATATCAAAACCACTAAAACGCTGTGGTAAGATGTCGCGGCAGAAAATAGAGAACACTAAATAAAAACAATGAGCGAACCTCGCAAACGAAGAAGTACTGGCAATGTCACCTTGGCGGACGTCGCTAAAAAAGCCGGCGTAGGCACCATGACTGTGTCGCGAGCATTACGAACGCCCGAGCTAGTATCTGACAAGCTGAGAGAAAAGATTCAACAAGTGGTTGATGAGCTCGGCTATATCCCGAATAAAGCGGCAGGGGCTTTGGCGTCTGCTGAAAGTTACTCCATCGCTCTTATCATTCCTTCCCTGTTTGAAAAAGCGTGCGCGCTTTTCTTACCGAGCTTTCAACAAGCGTTGAACAAGGCAGGTTATCAGTTGCTGCTTGGTTACAGCGACTACTCGGTAGAGCAAGAAGAGAAACTGCTTTCGACATTTCTTGAGAGCCGTCCAGCCGGAGTGGTGTTGTTTGGTAATGAACATAGCCAGCGAACCAATCAACTTTTGGAAGCCTCGAACACGCCTGTATTGGAAATTGCTGAGCTAAGTTCGAAAGCCAGTTATCTCAATATCGGTGTTGATCATTTTGAGGTGGGTAAAGCCTGTACCAAGCATGTGATTGAGCAAGGCTTCAAGAACGTGGGCTTCATTGGTGCGCGCGGCGATCACTCCACTTTGCAACGTAAGCTACACGGCTGGCAAAGCGCGATGATTGAGAACTACCTTGCGCCGGACCATTTCTTAACCACGCACGAAGCACCATCTTCACAATTAGGTGCGGAAGGATTGGCAAAACTATTGCTGCGCGATTCAAGTTTGAATGCTCTGGTATGTAGCCATGAAGAGATTGCGATTGGCGCATTGTTTGAGTGTCACCGCCGAGTGCTGAAAGTCCCGACCGACATTGCGATTATCTGTTTGGAAGGCTCTTCCATGGGTGAGCACGCCTACCCAAGTTTGACCTGTGCGGAATTCGATTACGAACGTATGGGGACGAAAGCCGCAGACAAGTTACTGCAAGCCATTAAAGGTGAGCCTGTAGAACATGCAACGGACATGGGCTTTAAGCTAAAACGCCGAGCGAGTACTGCGATCAACTAACCTCATTTGGTTAGAAACTAATACGTGATACAAAAAACCTCTCGATGCTGAGAGGTTTTTTATGCGTGAGAATAATGATTCTCTACTAAGGACGCTCACCTGCTGCTAGGCGACGTTCGATATCTGCAACCACTTCTGGGAAGTCAGCGATCGTATCGATAAGGTAGTGCGGCGAGCTCTTTAGCAATTTTGCACGCGCTTTTTCACGAGCGGCATTAAGTGTTGCTTCGTCCGCAGCTTGGTATTCTTCAAACGTTAGACCTGCTTCGTTACCAGACAGCAGCAAACCAACGGTCCACATACCGGCGTTGTGACCTTCGTCGATGCCTGGGGCTGCGTCATCCACTTTGATACACGCGTTAACGTCCGTTACATTCAGCTCAATCACGTTTTTCAGTGCCATAAATGGTGCAGGGCGACCACCTTGAGGCAGGTCATCCGTTGCTACCACGTAATCTGGTTTGTAGCCGTAATCCGCTGCAACTGGAATCAGTACGTCCATCACTTCGCGAGGGTAACCAGAGCAAGAACCGATCTTGATGCCTTTGTCTTTCAGATCGTTCACAACTTCAATCGCATTGAGAATTGGCTCTGCGTGGTCAGCCACTTTTGCTTTTTGCAAAGGCATAAATGCTGCGTAGATAGCATCGATGTCTTCGCTGGTCATTGATCGACCAAACTTCTCATTCCAACGCTTATCAACCGCAGGGATGCGACCCACAGCTTGGATGTGATCCCACTTACCAAGCCCCATTGGTTCGCGCGCTTCTTCAAGGTCGATTTCGAAATCAAAGCCTTGTTTGAATGCTTCCACAAAGATGCTAGTTGGCGCAAAAGAGCCGAAATCGACGATAGTGCCAGCCCAGTCAAAGATCACTGCTTGAATTGGTGAGTTGCTCATGTTCAATCCTTTTTCTTGCTTGCCAGAGTGCTTGCCTACACGTTTGAACTGCACTCTGAATCAATTGGTTTTTGTTGAGGTCTATTGACCCTAAAAGTAGTTAAAGTCTTTGCACACTTTGGCGATCGCTTCTTCAAAGATCGCCAACGCTTCTGTCAGTTGTTCGCGAGTGATGATCAGCGATGGGCTGAGTTGAATCACATTGCCTTGCGATACCTTGAAGCTCACGCCATTGTTGAGGCATTGGTACAACACAGCTTCCGCTTCGTCATACGCGCGTGCTTTGCTTTCGTGGTCAGTGACCAACTCAATACCCCACAACATGCCAATGCCACGCACATCACCAATCACTGGGTATTTGGCTTTCATCTCTAGCAGCTTTTCACGCATGAACTGGCTGTCGGCTTTGGCTTTATCTAGCAAGCCGTCTTGCTCAATGGCTTCCATGGTTGCCAGTGCTGCAGCACAACCGATAGGGCTTTTCTCATGAGTGTAATGACCCATGGAGATTTGCTCGGCGGTGTTGTATTTGTCTTTGGTTACCATGGCTGCGATAGGTACTAAGCCTCCGCCCAAACCTTTACCGATGCAGAGCATATCTGGCTCGATGTCGTAGGCTTGGTAGGTAAACCATTCACCGCTGCGACCCATGCCGTTAGGGATGTCGTCGATGATCAACATGACATTATGTTTGTCACAGATTTCACGGATGCGTTTCCAGTAGGCTTTGCTCGGCACTTGTACATCGGTATTACGAACCGCTTCTGCGATAAATGCGCCCACGCCGCCTTCTTTCTCAATCACGTATTCAAGGTAGTCGGCGTAATGCACGTCACTGCCGTCCGCGACAGGGAAAGCACCACGGTAAGATACGGCTGGTGGGATGCGTTCAACACCTGCCATTAATGGTCCCATGCCTTGGCGGAAACACGCTTCACCACCTACTGAGATGGCATCCAACGATGCGCCGTGGAAGGAATCCCACAGAGACACCACCTTGTAGTTGCCCGTGATGTGGCGCGCTAGTTTAAGTGCCATGCCAACCGCAGATGTACCACCCGGAGCAAACAGCACGCGGTTCAATTCGCCGCCACAGATTTGGGTGAGCTTTTCGGCACATTCAATTGCGGTCTCGTTGGTAAAACGACGTGGTGAAAACGGCAGTTTGGCAATTTGCTCTTGCACGCGTTTAATCACATGCGGATGACCGTAGCCCAGCTGATGGACGTTATTGCCATGGAAATCCATGTATTTTTTGCCTGTAGCATCTTGGATGTAGATGCCTTCTGCTGCTTCCAAGGTATCTAAGCAAGGTGTCGACATTGCTTGATGAAGAAATACCTCTGAATCACGCTTCAGTAATGCTTGCGTGCGTTCGTCATCCATCGATGCATTCCAAGCTTGGCGCGCTGGTGTTGTGTTGACATCGCCTTCGCTGCGGAAATGGGTCGGTTTGATATTCTGAGTCATAACGCTCTCTCAATCAGAAGGCTGCTTTACGCAACTTGCCAGTACATTGCTTTTTCAATTGCACCGATTAAGCGCTCGATATCTGCTGGGTAAACTTCACCAATGTTGCCGATGCGGAAGCAATCTGCGTTCGATACCTTACCCGGATAAATCACAAAACCTTGCTCTTTCAAACGTGTGTAGAACGCTTTGAACTGGTAATCACTGTGCGTCGGAGAGTAGAAAGAAGTGATGATTGGTGAGTGTAGGTCATCACTTAGTAGTGGCTCAAACCCCAAAGAGCGCATACCTGCAACCAGTGTTTTCTGGTTAGTTTGGTAACGGTTATGACGAGCCTCAATGCCGCCTTCTTGTTCCAGTTCTAACAATGCTTGATAGAAAGCGCGAACCGTATGCGTTGGAGACGTAAAACGCCATTTGCCGTGGTTCACTTCCATGCAGTGCCACTGGTCGTAAAGATCAAGGCTCAAAGAGCGAGCCTGACCTTGGCACTTTTCGAGCTCAGTTTGTTTCGCAATCACAAAGCCAAAGCCCGGCACGCCTTGAATACATTTGTTTGCAGAGCTGATCATAAAATCGATGCCTAGCTCTGCGATATCGATAGGAATGCCACCAAAGCTCGACATGGCATCGAGAATCACCACTTTACCGTGTGCTTTTGCCGCAGAAGCAAATGCCTCAATTGGGTTAAGCATGCCAGTGGTTGTCTCACAGTGAACAATTGCCACGTGTGTGATAGCAGGATCCGATGCCAATGCAGTTTCCACCTCGTTCAAGTGTGGCTGTGATGTTTCGCCTGGGGAAACTACATGGCATGGAATATTTAGGTAATCAGCGATCTGAGCGATACGTGCACCGTAAGCACCGTTGTCGACAACTAGCAGCTTTCCATCTTTGCCAATGGCGCTGCCAATCGTCGCTTCTACTGATGCGGTGCCACTACCTTGCATTAGTACGCTGGTGTAGCCGTCTTGCTCCGTCGCCAGTTTTACAAGCTTAGTGCGGATCACTTCTACAATGTCTTTGTTGTATTCATCATCCCAAGTGCACCAGTCTTTCAGCATGGCTTCACGTACCGTTTCAGAAGTAGATAGAGGACCTGGAGTCAGTAGTAGGTATTCGTTTTTCATCTCGATTTCCATCAGAATAAGCTAATTGGTCTACACCAAATTTCAAGTTCACTCTAGCGAGGAAGAAAAGGGCAGTAAATAGGCGAATCTTCAATTTCATAAAACTTTAATATCCAGAAAATAGCGGATCATTTGAACAATTATTCATCGCAAATTTTCGTAAAACTGCCATTTAATGGTCATGATTTCGTCACAAAGGCTCAGTAGGGTGTATATCGTCAACTGGTACAGACCAAATGAAAGCTTAACCAAATTAACTGGAGAAAATGATGAAAAACCGTTTGATGAAAGGATCGCTGGCTGCACTTGTCTCTCTGCTAGCTACGAATGCAATGGCAGCACAGGAAGTCACGGTTTACACCGCTTTCGAAACTGACATTCTTGCGAAATACAAGTCTGCGTTTGAGAAAGATAACCCAGATATCAAGATTAAGTGGGTTCGCGATTCAACCGGTATCATGACGGCGAAATTGCTGGCAGAAAAGAACAACCCTCAAGCGGAAGTGGTTTGGGGTCTTGCTGGCTCGTCAATGGCACTGCTTAAAGATGAAGGTCTTCTTAAGCCTTACACACCAAAAGGTTTGGAAGAGCTGCACGCGAACCTAAACGACCCTCAATCAAACCAAGCTTGGTTCGGTAACGATGCGTTCTTCAACGCAGTTTGTTTTAACGAAGCGGTAGCGAAACAACTTAACCTGCCTAAACCAACGTCTTGGGAAGACCTAACGAAGCCGGTTTACAAAGGTCACATTGCAATGCCGAACCCAGCGTCTTCGGGCACTGGCTACATGCAGGTTTCTGCTTGGCTACAAAACATGGGTGAAGATCAGGCATGGAACTACATGCGTGACCTAGACAAGAACATTGCACACTACACGCACTCTGGCTCTAAGCCATGTGTTCAAGCGGGCATGGGTGAAGTGGCTATCGGTATTTCGATGGCAAGCCGCGGCGCGAAGCTGAAAACACAAGGCGCACCACTAGCGGTTATCACACCAAAAGGTATCGGCTGGGAATCAGAAGCTGTTGGTCTAGTAAAAGAATCGGATGCAGCGAAACGTGTTGTCGACTGGTCAATCTCTAAAGCGGCAAACGAGCTTTACGTAGAAATGTACCCAGTGGTTGCACATAAAGAAGTGAAAGCGGCAGTATCTAACTTCCCTAACGTTCAAGAGAACATGGCGAAGATGGACTTCGCGCAAATGGGCAGTAAGCGTGCAGAGATTCTAGCGGCATGGTCTGAGAAGTTCGACGCGAAATCAGAGCCAAAGTCTTAATTGAAATTGCTTTGAGTTGAATATTGAATCCACCTCGGTTGAGGTGGATTTTTTGTTTTTGGAAGAGGCGAGAGTCAAAAGCCTTAAAGCAGCAACCCCACCTAACCTCCCCTTGGCTTTAACTCCGCGGGACTACAACAGTCACGCTGGAAAAGGGGAGGGACTGGTTCTGCATTCGCGGATAGTTTAATTCACAATGCAACATCCAATGTGCTGAAAATAGATTCTGAATACTCGCCTAGGCTCTTTCAGAATGACGTTGGGAAAGCACAGAGCTCACCGCAGCAAAGAACAGCTCTCCCCCTTGATAACCACATTCAAATGCTTGGCAAAGCATGTCGAGAAAAGGGGGAGTTGGAGGGGTTGTAAAAGTTGAACGCAGCAAAGGCGTTAGTTGGAAATTTCTTAGCATTGTGCTTGTAAGAGATTCCGGATGGCTCGCTTAGGCTCGTCCGGAATGACGATATTAAGCATATGGAGTGAAAGTCAAAGCTCGTAATTCTAGGCAGTGAGTGTGATTCAAAATTTATGAACCACACTTACAACGTCATTCTCGAGAGCGACGGAGGAGTGAGTCGGGAATCTCAGAATATAGTACTTGTAAGAGATTCCGGATGGCTCGCTTAGGCTCGTCCGGAATGACGATCTTAAGTATATGGAGTGAAGGTCAAAACTTGTCGTTCTGAGCGCGAATGTGATTTCAGAATTTGTAATCCACACTCATCACTTCATTCTCGAGAGTGACGAAGGAGCGAGTCGGGAATCTCTAATTGTCACGTAAACAAACTTCGCTTCTCTTCATCTATTTGTCATCTTCTGGCTATAAATTTGTCATTGGAACGTAACACTCCAAAACTAAAGTTGGTATATACCATTTGGAGCGTGTGTTATGTCAACTAACCAACATTACCTAAATATCGAAAATGTAGTGAAGCAATTCGGACAGTTCACTGCATTAAAGAAAATCTCGCTAGCGATTGAGAAGGGCGAGTTCGTTTGTTTTCTTGGTCCTTCTGGCTGCGGTAAAACCACTCTGCTACGTGCCATTGCAGGTTTAGACTTGCCAACGTCTGGTGCGATTTTTCAAAACGGTCAAGAGACCACATTCCTACCACCAGAGAAGCGCGATTTCGGCATCGTATTCCAATCTTACGCGCTGTTTCCGAACCTAACTGTGCAAGAGAACATTGCAGTGGGCCTGAAGAACCAAGGAATGTCGACCAAAGAAGCGCTAGAGACAGTAGATTACTGGCTAGAAACCATTGGTCTTCCAACCTCTGGCGAGAAATTCCCTAACCAACTTTCTGGTGGTCAGCAGCAGCGTGTTGCTTTGGCTCGTGCATTGGCGTTGTCACCGGGTTTACTGTTACTTGATGAGCCGTTGTCAGCGCTGGATGCAAAAGTACGTGTTCACTTACGTGACGAGATTTGTAAGCTGCAACGTAAGCTTGGCATCACCACCATCATGGTTACGCACGATCAGGACGAAGCGTTGTCGATGGCGGATCGTATCGTGGTAATGAACCATGGCGTGATTGAGCAAGTCGGCACACCTCAAGAGATCTACCAGCAACCAGCAACGCGCTTTGTCGCTGAGTTTGTCGGCAGCATGAACTTTATTGAAACCTCAGTCGCAACGGACTCCCAAGTACGCATTGCCGAAACCTTGATGCCAGCGCCAAGCTTGACTAATCGTAAGATCCAACGCGGTGACCGCTTCGACCTTGCGGTGCGTCCTGAAAGCATCAAGTTCGTTGAAAACTACACCAACTCTTTACCAGTGCGAGTAACGGCTACCGAGTTTTTGGGGGCGTTTTTCCGCATTGATTGCGTATTGCAAAACGACAGCTCAACGAAAACCATCGTCGTGGATGTGCCTGTGGAAACGGTTCAAAAACTCAATATCAAGGCGGGCGATGTACGTTACATCCAGTTTGCTGAAGAAGGGCTGCATGGTTACGCCGTGCCCTCGGTTGATAAAGCGCTAGCGGCGTAGGTGTAAACATGGATGCGAAGACAATGACGATGAATAGCCTGACCACACAAGACAAAGCAAAATCCCTACTCGGACGTGTTAGCCGCGACAACCTTGTGTTGTTTGGCTTGCTCGCTGGTTTGTCGACCATGATGGTGCTGTTCATCTTGATGCCACTTTGGGCAATGTTGACCAAGAGTGTGCAAAATGCCAATGGCGAATTCGTTGGTTTGGCCAACTTTGCGACGTACTTTTCTTCTTCAAGCTTGTGGGTGTCGGTGGGCAACACCTTCACTTTGGGCGTGATAGTGACCTCGGTAGTGGGTGCGCTTGCGTTTGGTTATGCCTACGCGCTGACTCGTTCATGCATGCCGTTTAAAGGTTTGTTTCAAATCCTAGGTACTGCGCCAATTCTTGCGCCTTCGTTGTTGCCGGCGATCAGTTTGATCTTCCTTTTCGGTAATCAAGGCATTGCCAAAGAGATGTTGTTAGGAAACTCGATTTATGGCGTGATTGGTATCTCGATGGGGTTGATCTTCTGGACCTTTCCTCATGCATTGATGATCTTAACCACTTCGCTGCGCACTTCTGATGCTCGCTTGTATGAAGCAGCCCGCGCACTGAAAACTTCACCCATCAAAACCTTCTTTATGGTGACGTTACCTGCGGCGAAATACGGTTTGATCAGTACGCTTATCGTCGTCTTTACGCTGGTTATCACGGACTTTGGTGTGCCGAAAGTGATTGGTGGAAGCTACAACGTTCTGGCGACTGACATTTTCAAGCAAGTAGTGGGACAGCAAAACTTTGCCATGGGGGCGGTGACCAGCATTATGTTGTTATTCCCTGCGGTAATGGCATTTGGTGCAGACCGCTGGGTACAGAAAAAGCAAAAGAGCTTATTTGACACTCGCTCGGTGCCTTATCAGCCAGAACCTAACAAAGCGCGCGACAGCATTTGTTTGGTTTACTGCAGCATCATTTCTATCGCAGTGTTGGCAGTGCTAGGCATGGCGGTGTATGGCTCGTTAGTTACGTTCTGGCCTTGGAACAAAGCGCTGACGCTAAACAACTACAACTTTGCCGAAATGAGCACTTACGGTTGGAGCCCATTCTTCAACTCGCTAACGCTGGCAGGTTGGACAGCGGTTATTGGTACAGCCATCATCTTTGTCGGTGCTTACTGCATTGAGAAAGGGCGTGCGTTCGGTCCAATTCGTCAAGTGATGCAAATGCTCAGCGTGGTGCCGATGGCGGTTCCTGGTATGGTGCTTGGCTTGGGTTACATCTTTTACTTCAACGATGCGAACAATCCTCTGAACGTACTTTATGGCACCATGGCATTCTTGGTGATTAACACGGTAGTGCATTATTACACGGTGGGTCACATGACCGCCCTGACAGCGCTAAAGCAGTTGCCATCGGAGATTGAAGCCACGGCAGCATCGGTGAAGCTTCCTCAATACAAGTTGTTCGTTAAAGTGACATTACCTGTGTGTTTACCTGCGATTTTGGACATTGCGACTTACTTGTTTGTTAATGCATTGACCACCACTTCTGCGGTAGTATTCCTTTACTCAACCGATACGATTCCGGCTTCGGTCTCGATTCTGAATATGGATGATGCAGGTCAAACTGGCGCTGCAGCAGCGATGGCGGTGATGATCATGATGGCTGCCGCAATTGCGAAGATTGTTCAGATGACTTTGGGTAAATTGTTAGAGAGTCGCACACAAGCTTGGCGCAAAAGATAAGGACACTTCGTGCAATACGTAAAAATTAAAGATTCGATTGTTGAACAGATTGAAGCGGGCATGCTATCGCCGCGTCAAAAACTGCCAGCAGAGCGTAAGTTGGCGGAGTCGTTCGATACTACACGCGTCACTCTGCGTGAAGCTTTATCACTGCTGGAAGCAGAAGGTCGAATCTATCGTGAAGATCGCCGAGGTTGGTTTATCTCTCCTGAGCCATTGCGTTACGACCCAACCCAAACGCTTAACTTCCCGAACATGGCGAAAGCGCAAAATCGCGTGCCAAAAACGGAGTTGGTCGCAGCAAAAGGGACGTTGGCAAACAAACAAGCCGCGCGCTTGTTGGACTTGCAGCCTTTCTCGGATGTGTATCGAGTTGACCGTGTGCGATACCTTGAAGATAGACCCGTGGTGTTCGTAACAAACTACATTCGCCCAGAGCTGTTTCCGAACCTGTTGGACTACGATTTATCAAATTCACTGACGGACATTTACCGCGATCATTATGGCGTGACGTATCAAAAGATTCGCTACCGCATTTCAACCAGCACTTTGTTGGGGGAAATGGCTCAGGCACTGCGTGCGACAGCCGGTACGCCAGCGATGGTGGTGGAGCGCATCAACTATAACCAGCACGGTGAGTTGATTGATTGCGATATCGAGTATTGGCGACACGATGCCATCAGCATTGAATCTCTGGCGGAACTCAATCGTTAAGTGGATTTTCTCATCACCTAAGGCTCCATCTCGGGGCCTTTATTTTATTCAGACAGGAACATTGAAATGGATTTGTTGGCGATTGGTCTCGTCGTTTTTTCTGCTGTTCTCCATGCGGGTTGGAATATCCTTGGTAAAAGCAACTCTGGCTCTGGACTCGCGTTTACTATGGCGGCCAGCTTCTCTGCCTGTGCCATTCTTACCCCTTATTTGATTTGGTATTTGGCGACCATTGGCTGGACATCATTACCGAGTGAATTTTGGGGATTGCTGTTCATTAGCGGCATTTCACAAATGGTTTATTTGGTCGGTTTGATTGTCGCTTATAAGCACGCTGATGTGGGGGTGGTTTATCCGATTGCTCGGGCACTGCCTGTGATGATGGTCGGCGCAATCAGTGTTGCATTGGGGCATGAATTATCCAGTCAGCAGTGGCTTGGATTCTTGCTGATTACCCTTGGTTGTATGCTGGTACCACTGACGAATTTTCGTCAGATGACATTGGGCTCTTATTTGAACGTTGGTGTGTTCTGGGCATTGATTGCCGCAATAGGCACAACGGGTTACTCGGTGGTCGACAAAGAAGCGCTGAGTTTACTCACAGGACAAGCATCAGAGATCTTGAATGATCAGTACAGTGCAATCTTCTACTTGGGCGTGCAGTTTTGGGCAATTGGTATTCCTGCTCTTGTGTGGTGCTTAGTTACGGGCAAACCAGATGAGATTAAGACAGCGTGGCAGATCCGCAAAACAGCCAGCATGGCAGGGGTAATGATGGCATCCACCTACGGCTTGGTGCTGTTTGCGATGACCATGACCGACAACGTGAGCTTGGTCGTAGCACTAAGGCAAATCAGCATTGTGTTTGGATTGTTTATGGGGATTTGGTTTCTGTCTGAGAAATGGTATCTCACCCGAGGGCTTGGCGTTACTTCTATCGTGGCGGGGATCATTCTCGCGCTTGCGTATTGACCTATATTCACGAAAAAAGGCAGCGAATGAGCCTCTCGCTGCCTTTTGTATTAACTTGTAAGCCTTGTTTAAAAACGCAGTTGCGCACCAAACATCACGCCGCTAGAGTCAAAATCGCTGTTTTTTGAGTACACATATTCTGCATTCAAACCAAAGTGTTTATAGCTCCAGCCGATACCGCCAGCCGCTTCACCTCCGACACTTGAGTGTTCGATGTTCTTGCTCTGACCGTTCACTTTATAAGTGTATTCGAGAGTGTAGAGAGTGACACCTGCCTTGCCGTACAGTTCGAAACCTGAACCCAGAGGATAGCTAGCATAGCCACTCAAGCGAGGTCCGGAGAAGCTCGTATCGGTGACTTCTGAAATCGGACTCACGAGTATCGAGCCGATACCGTCAAACGCGCCTTTATAACCTGCTTCGATACCAAAGTTATGTGTTGGCATGTAGCGGTAATATATTTCACCTAAGAACATGTCGCCTGATTCTTTGCTTGTCGGAGCATCGTAGTTCACATCGCCATAGCCAATGTTTGTACCTATGATGTGCTCACTGGTTTCTGCGTTGGCTGACAAAGAAAAAGCCGACAACACTAAAGCAGTAATGAATGAATAACGCATGAACGCTTCTCCTTAGCTTTTAGCTTGCTCGCCTTTTAATATTTGTTCGAAAGTGATCTTGGTGTTGTCTAGCCATTCATAACGGCGACGATACATCGAACGCTTAGAGCGCGACATGCCTTCGATATCTCGACGGGGTGCATTTACATCAATTGAGTAAAAATGACGATTGTATTCGGTGCCGCCCAATTCTTGCCAGAGTGCATCGTAATCCGTTTTGATTCGCCCTTTGCTGTAGCGCTTAGCTGCGTAAGTATGGGACTGCGTTTTCACTGCTAGAATCGTATTTACTTCCCAAATTTGTGCGAGCAAAGTGAGCAAGCTCACCATCAAGCTTTTTGGTCTCTGTCCGTAAAGCTTACGAGTTAGCTTTTTAATTTTCGCGTTGTTTTCTTCACTGCTTCGCGGTCCTTGTAAGCCGCCAATCATAATGCTGCGTCCAGATTCGATGTGACCTAGCGTAAAAGAGAGCGTGTAGAAGTTGCCATCTTCAGCGCTGTGCAGCACTAGGCTCATGTCGCCTTCTTTTTGATAACGTGCTTCGTATACTAATCTCACCGAGTACAGTATTTCGTCAATTTCAAAAGAGGCTAATGTTAGGCCTTTCGAGTCTGTGTAGATTTCTTCGATTGTTTGTTTAGAAAACAGTTCTGAAATCGTTTTGTAGTGATCAACCACCAAGTTAGAACGATCGAACGCTGAGTTGTTTTTGATGATATACGGACGAAACGGCTTCTCTAAAAATCGATGCGTACGTGTACAAAGCAACTCTAACAATGACGATTCAATATTGTCTGAAAGGTGCTTAAACGCACGTTTGTAATAAAGCGCACGTAAGATGAACTTAGCTCTGTAGGTCCAAATTGGCTTGTAGACATCAGCATAATCATCTGAGTAAATCGATTTGCTATGGTAAAAAATGGATTTGTTCGCGGTCATTTTCACTCCAGATTAACTTGTGCTCAATAGCGACAATTAAGAACCGACGGACGAGCAGCGAAGAACCCGAAAAGGAGGAATGCAAAGCACGACTGAAAAGAGGTGGTTTTTGCTGTGTCCGACGTTTGTGTAAGGTTTTGAACAGTGTTCTTTTGCTGGAATTCTAAGAGAAAATTGACCTTAGGTATTGTATGGTTTGGTAAGGAAGTGTCAGGTTGAAACCCATTGTTCAAAAGGAGGAAAATGCGAATGTCGGCTGAATATGACGTTGAGTTGCTAAGTTAATGTGAAATAAGTTGAACGAAAATTGAACATTATTTGAAATTGTTTTGACGTGTTTTAGGTCTTTATACGTACCTTATAAGTATCGAGCCAATTTTGGCCCGATGTAAAGGTAAGTAAGGAGAGGTTTATGAAACGCTTAACAACTTTAGCAAGTACGATTGCTCTGATTGCTGCACCTTCTATGGCTCTTGCAGGTGGTTATCAGTGGACAAACGATACCGAAACTATCCATGGCGACGTAATGGATAGCAAACAAGCGGCTTATGAAATGGGCCGAGACATGATCCAAAGCTACCAAAATAAATCATCTGGACAACTCCGTGATGAGTTTACGAGCCTTACAACGTATGTTGATCGCCAATCGTTTTCTATCACTGACTCAAAAGTCATGGTAAATGAGTTCTTGCAAAGTGACGGGCAAGTTGTTTACCAGCCTATTCTCAATGTTCAATACGAGTACCGCATGCGTGATACCGGTAAATACTAACCAGTAAGACGGACTTGAATTGTTTACCACTAATATTTTTTGCTGTTTGTTTTGGGGAGCCACGAGCTCCCCATTTTGTTTTTGTCGAAAGCGAAAATTTTCACACTCTCAGTGCAACATTTTCTATCGCTCAGCGTTAGATTTTCTTGCTCGTTGATTGTCATCATCGTTTGTAAAGTGTTTGCGGAAATGGATGTAACGCACTAACGAGGATACCCGATGACACATCATTCATATTGGTTCAAGCAGGCAATTGAAGCTGAGCAACCAGAAACGCCACAACCGTTACAGCAGAACATTAATACTGACGTTGCGATTGTTGGTGGCGGATACACCGGACTTTGGACCGCGATTATGATTAAGCAGCAATCTCCGGAAAAAAAGGTAGTCGTGATTGAAAAAGGCCTTTGTGGCAGTGGTGCATCGGGCGCAAATGGCGGTTGTATGTTGACTTGGTCTACCAAGTTCCCGACATTGAAACGGTTATTCGGTGAAGAACATGCTGCTTGGTTAGTAAAAGAGTCGGAACAAGCAGTGCTCGAGATTGACGACTTTTGTCAGCAGCACAACATCGATGCGCAATTATCGTTAAAAGGGGTTTATTACACTTCAACCAATCAGGCTCAAACTGGGGGAATGCAGCCAGTTGTGGACGAGTTAAAGCGATTAGAAGTGAATAGTTGGCGTCGTTGCTCGGTGGAGGAACTGCGTGCCAATGCGGGTTCACCTCGACATATTGAAGGCTATCACTCTCCAGTTTCAGCCAGCGTTCAACCTGCATTATTAGCGAGGGGGTTACGCCGTGTTGCTATTGATCTGGGTGTTGAAGTTTATGAGAACACGCCGATGACGCGTCTAGATTATGGAAAACCTGCCATTGTCTGTACACCTAAAGGAAACATTCAAGCGCAGCAGGTGGTATTGGCATTAAATGCATGGATGGTGGAGCAGTTTAAACAGTTCAAAAACAGTATCGTGGTGGTCTCTTCCGACATGGTGATCACCAAGCCGCTTGGTGACGCACTAACTCAATCTGGTTGGCAGGCAGGTTCTAGTGTGTTGGATTCTCGTATTTTTGTGCACTATTACCGAGATACGCCAGATGGCCGTTTGATGTTGGGGAAAGGCGGCAATCAGTTTTCTTTCAATAACCAAGTTGACGCAATGTTTAACAAGCCAACACACTACCAAGGTCTACTGCGTAAGTCGTTCGATAAGTTGTTTCCTCGTTTGAGAGGCGAGGAGTTTGCTTATTCATGGACGGGGGGCTCTGATCGTTCTGCTACTGGTTTCCCTTTCTTCGGCGAGCTAGATCAACAGAGCAATATCTTTTACGGATTTGGTTATTCAGGCAATGGTGTAGCGCAGACTCGAATGGGCGGAAAGATCTTATCTTCATTGATATTGGGAATCGATAACGAGTGGACGAACAGTGGTTTAGCCAAAGGACCGTTGGGGTATTTCCCACCAGAACCGCTTCGCTGGACCGGGGCTATGATAGTGCGCAACGCGGTACGTCGAAAAGAGGAAGCAGAAGATAACGAGAAAACGCCGTTTATCTGGGATAAGTGGCTAGCAAAACTTGCAGGACCAGCAGGCAAAGCGGATAAGCTTGACTAAACTGAAGACTTTAGCCACAAACGAGACAGTTTGCAGTGAAAGTCATTGGGGCGCGATGAAGCCTTGTGTTAGCCTCTGTCTTTCAAGCTCAGATTTAAAAGGTGAGTCATAAAATGAAAGTATTCAGCAACTTCGATAGCGGCAGCATTCACGTAGTGAAAGCGGACGACAAAAACGACATCCAACTCAAAATTCCTAACGACAATATGTCGGAATTCTACCAGTGGTTCCACTTCCGTCTTGAGACAGAAGCCGAGCAATCACACACCATCAAATTGCTTGATTTGGCTAAATCGGCTTATCCAGAAGGATGGCAAGGTTACGATGTGGTTGCGTCTTACGATCGTGAAGAATGGTTCCGAGTACCGGCAGAGTTCGATGGCGACACGCTGACTTTCACTGTAATCCCTGAGCGCAGCTCAATTTACTTCGCGTACTTTGCGCCATACACGTACGATCGTCATTTAGACTTGTTACACATGGCACAAAGCGCGCACCACTGCCAACTAGAGACGCTTGGTCATACGCTAGATGGCAATGACATGAGCTTGCTTACTTTCGGTGAGCCAGAAGAAGGCAAAAAGAAAATCTGGATGATTGCACGTCAGCACCCAGGTGAGACCATGGCGGAATGGTTCATGGAAGGTATGATCCAACGTCTGTTAGATGAAAACGACACGGTTGCGCGTGCATTGCTTGAAAAAGCGGTGCTTTACGTCGTACCAAATATGAACCCAGACGGTGGTATTCGCGGTCACTTGCGTACCAACGCAGTAGGTGTAAACCTAAATCGTGAATGGCAAACGCCATCAATGGAAAAGAGCCCAGAAGTCTACCTTGTGCGTCAGCGCATGCTGGAAACGGGTGTTGACATGTTTTTAGATATTCATGGCGATGAAGCGATTCCGTATAACTTCGTCGCTGGCTCAGAAGGTATTCCTTCTTACGATGAAAATCTTGCCGCTTTAGAGACATCATTTAAGCAAGCGTTACTGACTATTACGCCAGAGTTCCAAGATGAGATTGGTTACGATAAAGATGAGCCTGGTAAAGCGAATTTGACGGTCGGTTCAAATTGGGTTGCAGAGCAGTTCAAATGCTTGTCTTACACAATCGAAATGCCATTTAAAGATAACAACAATCACCCAGATCCACTTTATGGTTGGTCTCCTGAGCGTAGTGTCTTGTTTGGGCAAGATGTATTAGCTGCAACGTTAACCGTAGCGGATAAAATTTAGCTCGACGAGTTAACGCTTTTTCATTATTTCGAAAACAGCTCATTTAAATGAGCTGTTTTTTTGTGCTCTCCAGCTCCACGCTCCCCTGTAAAAATTTGTTGCCATTCACAAGCTTAAATGATGATTCTTAAATTTGAGAAAGTGGCTTTTTATGGTGATTTGCGTCACAGAAAGTTGGCTTCTTTGTGATATTCTCCGCAACGAATTGACTATGGCTAAACCAACGCAACGAACTTTATTTTTCGGTTGGGTATGCGGATGAAGCTCATGAATAGATGGTCTTGAGGTTACCTTTTTCCGTTTTACGTCATTGGCGTTTGAATATCATTTTTGATTCTTTCCTGCGCTATTTAGCTATTTCTATTCGAAGAAAAGAGAAAGTTACGGCTTCATATTTTACGGCAGTATGCTGCCGCGGTGTGTTGCTTTGTGTACAAGAAAAAGGAAAAGAATAATGAAAAAAATCGCTATAGCAGTGGCTACTGTACTTGCTGGTGGTGTGATCTCAAACGTTGCACTTGCTGACACTTACATGGGCGGTAAAGTAGGTTACAACTCTCTAAACGATGCGTGTTACCTGAACGAACCTTGTGACGACGACAGTTTTGCAGCATCTATGCACTTAGGCTACAGCTTCAACAAGTACGTTGCGGCAGAGTATGGTGTTGATTACCTTGGTGACTTCACTGCAAACTTCAAAAAGCCTGGCCTAAACACCGTTGATGGTGATCTTTGGGCATTGACGCTTGCTCCTAAATTTAACCTACCACTAACGGATTCTTGGAATCTATTCGCGAAAGTTGGTGCTGCATACATGATGGCTGGTGACGAGAAAGATTTCGTACCAACTGGCTCTCTGGGTGCTGAATACCAAATCAACTACAACTGGAGCCTACGTGCTGAATACCAACGCTACCAAGATATGTCTGATGATGTAATTGAAGACATGGATTCAGATTTCTTCGGTATCGGTTTCAACTACAAGTTTGGTTCTGAACCAGTCGTTCAAGAAAAAGCCGTTGAAGAGGTGGTAGAAGCACGTCCTGCAACACGCATTGTAGATCACGTTTACCCTGCTCAAACAACAGCGACAGTACAATTCGACTTAGAAAGTGCAGAAGTGAAAGACGCGTCGAACCTTTCTGGTACCGTTGATTTGATGAATACTTACCCACAAGCTCAAGTTGAGATCACGGGTTACAGCGATACGACAGGTTCTGCTGCTTACAACAAGCAACTCACAGAAAAACGTGCGAAAGCCGTTGCTGACGAGTTCCAAGCAAAAGGTATTGCGGCTGAGCGTATGACAGTGAAAGGCATGGGTGAAGCTAACCCAGTAGCAAGCAACGAGACACGTCAAGGTCGTCAAATGAACCGTCGTGTTGAAGTGGTTGTTCCTGCGTTTGAATACCAAACAACTGAAAAAGCAGAATAATTCCTGCTTAAGATAAAGTTCCAAAAGCCAGCGTGTATCACGCTGGCTTTTTTGATCCCGCTTAACTAACTAAGTAGTTGTGTAGAAACATAGTTATATCGGGACGCTTTGACATGTGCTCAACATACGTAAACTCAGCACCTTCATCAATTTGTCATCACCAGTTCATAGCATGACAGCCAAGTGTTTGGGAGAATGATATGCAAAGTTTACCGCCGCTCAATTTGCTCCGAGCTTTTGAAGCCACGGCTCGACTACAGAGTTTTACAAAAGCTGCAGAGGAGCTAAATGTGACTCGTGCGGCCGTCAGCCAACAGGTGAAATCGCTAGAGTCACAGCTCAATGCGACGTTATTCGAGCGTAAGGGCACTCACCTTACGCTGACCTGCTCCGCGCAAGAATACTGGCCAGTGGTTAATCATGTGCTTCAAACATTATCGACCACGACGCAGCATTTATTTACTCGTCCCAAGAATACGCAAGTTAACTTACATGTCGCTCACAGCTTTTGCTCTCAATGGTTAATGCCAAGATTGGCTGATTTTCAGCGACAATTCCCAGACATTTCCTTTAAAATCTCGACCACTGCTAATACAGTTCCAAACGCCAGTGCGATTGCGGATATCGAAATTATTAACGGAGATGGAGATTGGCAAGAGCAAGAAGCCATACGATTAACCCAAGAAAACTGGATCGTTGTCGCAAGCCCGGGCTTTATGCATTTAAACCCGATAAATGACCTCTTGCAGTTAGCTAAAGCGCCTAAAATCTGTACTAGCGGTTATCATGAATCTTGGCAAGAGTGGCTTACGCACCAAGGTTATCAAGGGAAGGTGAGCAAAGTCGTCGCCGAGTTTGAACACTCATTGCTTGCTATTCATGCTGCGATTAATCAACTTGGCGTGTTGCTGGTAAGAGACTTTCTTGTTGAGGATGAGCTGCAACAGGGCGTATTAGTCCAGGTTGGAACTTGGCATATGCCAAGTTCTGGTGCACATTATATGGTGGTTCGAGCATCCGAAAAATCACACGTAAACACCTTTGCTCAATGGTTAATACAGAGTCTTTAATGTTCGTTCAGCTAGTGAGTAGAGCGCATGTGTGGTTTGGCTATTATTAGCAGTAGCAAGTCATCAGTCTAGGACTGAGCGACATGCTTAATGACATCTAATAACCACTGATTTACCGGATCTTGCTGTTGAGAGCGACGGCAGCTCATCACGTAGCGAACATCAAGCTCTAGCCCAGCAGGAAGCGCGATACTTCGGCAACCCTTAGGAACATGTCCACTCATCGTTATGCCAAAATGATTCGTTTGCAGAAGCACTTTTTGAATCATCGCTGGATGCTCAATTTCCACTTTAGGTGTGGCTCTAAAACCCATATGTTTGAGCCTTTCCAACACAGGGTATCGGTAGTCGTTCCATCCCGGCGTTTTAAAAAGTATGAAAGGGTACTCTTCTAGCTCTTGGGAGTTTTGAGCGGGATGATCTTCTCGAACAAAAAATACCGCTTTTCCTCGCCCTAGTTCGGTCTGAACAATTGACTGTGGCAGATCTTCATCAAAGTAATGAATCGCAATGGCGTTTTCACCGTTAATTAATCGTTTTTTTGCTTCGCTACCCCAGCGCAAACATGAGAATTTTGCGTTTGGGGCGTGCTTTAGTAACTCCAAGTAAAACTTGTCACCGAAGTACTCCCAAAACAATGTGTTGGCATAAATAGTGATTGAACCGTCAAAATGAGCTGGTGAAAAATTCTGTGGTTTGATGGAATCAATACTGTTGATTATTTGCTCAAAATGCGCAATGTTCGCTTCCACAAAAGCTGTTGGTTCAAAGCCATTTTTGGTCTGAACGAATAGCGGATCATTGAGCTGAGTTTTCATCTTAGTCAGATTTTTGCTGATTGCTCCTGACGTTTTACCGAGTGATTCTGCGACTAACCGGACGTTACGTAACTCATACATCCGTTTTAATACCAAAATATTTTGAATATCCAGATTAACGCTCATACATTGTCTCGCTTGGCTTTTGTCGACAAATCATATCGCTGAATTTCTTAAGAAAAGACAACGCTCGGTCAATTTAAGTCGCTGCCTTATCCCTGATTTATTGAAGGTAACGATAAGTTATTCTTGGTTACATCAGTTTATTAGCATGGATTTCCATTTGGTAAATAATGGCTTTCCTCGTATGAGCGCGTTTCTGTTGTTACAGTTTTTCCACCGACAGAAAGTAAGAACGATAATAGAGGTGATGTATGAAAAAACTAATCGCACTTGTTTTGATGGTTTGCTCAACAAACGTAGCATTTGCTGGCGATGGGTCATACACGGGCACGATTGATATGACGATGGCAACGAAAAATCAGGTTGACGTAGAGCGTGCAGATTCTCAATTGACGCTGAAGGGTCGCAATGAAATGGCCTATGGCGGTGTAACAATCCATTCGGATGCTGCAACTCAAAAAATTGAACTTCGTGGTCGACGTGATTAATCGAATAGTTTCTTGTTAAGAAAATGCCGCGAAGAACGCGGCATTTCTATATGTAATATCATCAGATCATAATTACCAGATAAGCGTATGGTGAGAAGCTAAGCGCAATGACCACCTGCCATTATTCGCATGGCGGTGCCATATGAATGACAGCTAAGCCCCCCAAAGAGGTTTCACGGTATTTTTTATTCATATCTTTACCAGTCTGATACATGGTTTCGATAACTTTATCTAACGAAATTAAACATTTACTTGTGCGCTTTAATGCCATACGCGATGCATTAATCGCTTTCATTGCTCCCATGGCATTTCTTTCAATACAAGGTACTTGAACCAAGCCGCCAATCGGGTCACAAGTCATACCCAATGAATGCTCCATCGCAATTTCCGCAGCAATACAAATCTGCTCGTTACTGCCCCCTCTTAGCGCTGTTAAGCCAGCGGCAGCCATGGATGAAGAAACCCCAACTTCTCCCTGACACCCCACTTCTGCACCAGAAATTGACGCGTTAGTTTTATATAAGATGCCGATAGCGCCGGCGACTGCGAGAAAGTCTTTTAGCTGTTTAACATCAAGCTCTTTGATGAAGCGATGGTAGTACATCAATACCGCCGGAATCACCCCTGCTGCACCATTCGTTGGAGAAGTGACGACTTGCCCTCCTGCTGCATTTTCTTCACTAACCGCAAAGGCGAAGAGATTGATCCAATCCATGATCTCCATCGGATCGTTTTCAACTGCAGCGTTGGCTTCGAGCTTTTTCAAAAGGTTTGGTGCTCGACGAGTGACATTTAGACCACCTTCCAAAATCCCTTCCGTATCGAAGCCACGTTGCATGCAGAGCGACATCACTTTCCAAATTTGCTCTGCTCTTTGGTTAATTTCTTCGTCTGAGCGAAATGCGAGTTCGTTTTGGAGGATCATGCCTCCCAAGCTGAAACCGTTCGTCTCGGCTTTTTCCAGCATCTCATCTGCGGATGTAAACGGAAATGGTACTGCGATCTCATCTTGTTGCGTGCCGTTCTCTAGTTCGTCGGCGGTGGCGATGAATCCGCCCCCAATGGAGTAATAAATTTCAAACGCTACTTGATCTCCAGCAGCGTCTAATGCTGTAATCGTCATGCCATTTTCATGCAGGGGAAGGTTGTCGCTATGAAAGACGATGTCATGGTCGTAGCTAAACTCAATCTGGTGTGTACCGGCGAGCATGAGCGTATTATTGTCTATGGTATTTTGTAGCGCACTTTTGGCACTGCTCATTTTGATGGTATCAGGTTTATTTCCCATCAAACCAAGGACCGTGGCTCGGTCTGTATGGTGCCCTCTACCTGTCAATGACAATGAGCCATAAAGGTCCACTTGCACCCGATGCACTTTCGCCATAGAGTCGCTAACTAGCTGAGTGAAATGGAATCCGGCAAGCATAGGACCATTAGTGTGGGAGCTGGATGGCCCGACACCAATTTTAAATATATCGAAAATCGACAGCATAATTGACTTCCTTTAGCAGTGAACCTTTATAAAGGTCTCTAGAACAGTGTTGTTAACTAGATGTTAAAGCTTGTGGGTCGGGAGTGAAAGAAGATTTTTGTAACACTGCCAACTAAGCGCGATATTTTAAAATGAAGTTAGACAACATCGTCATCGTTTTAGGTAAACGCCTCGTCAATAACAGGTTGACCTCTGAGGGCATAACAAGAGTCGAAGCTTTGTCTTGTAGGACTGCATCACTACCGATAGAGCGAACGGCGATTGTTTTTTGTGGCGGAGTAACGCAAGGACAAAGCGTTTCTGAAGCAGAGGCGATGTACGCGTATTTTAGAGCCCTAAACACAGACTCTGTGAATCCGTTCCCTGAACGTCATATACTCTTAGAAACGGAGTCGTTGAACACGTTTCAAAACATGCGTTATGTTTCCCAAGTTTTGTGCAAAAGTGGGTTGTTCGAGTTATGGTCGGGGCATCCGGTTGAGGTTATCTTGCTGTCTAATGACTACCACCTCGAACGAATCATTGATATCCAGAATTTGATGGATGAGCAAGGCTTATTACGAGTACTTAAATCCGATTGCGAATCCATGGGGGTGACCCTCAATATTCCACTGGATATCAGCAAACATATTAGCGTGCCATACCCACATAAAGGGCTTATGGCGGAGACATTCTTGCTACTCGATGAACTCACAACCTACCGAGTTTATTTAGAAGGGATCAAGCATGGCGCATTTTTCCGAGATTTATCAATTGTCCGAAAAAAGCCACTTATGATCGCAAGAGATGCTATTCACAAATTGCTCTCTTTACCGCTCGATAAAGAGGCTTTGCAACATATTGAAGAAATGAAAAAGGCCGTCGAAATGACGGCCTTGGATGAATCTGTAGGTGCTGCGGAAAAGGCATTAAGTATCTTCCATCCGATACTGACGGCATTGAACCGTCGCTTTGACCCAGAGTCTATTCATTAAGCTCGCGTTTTGTGCGGACGGCGCTTAATGCGATCAAACAGTAGCAAAGCAGTTCTATACCTTCTTCTGAGATATTTTTAACATCACGGATGTAATTTTCGTCCATCACTTGTTGCCAAAAACTACCCATACCATACAAACGAGAGAAGACTAATAATAGCATTACAGCACCAACTAATAGCTTCATATGTGGCACTGTTAAAATGGTCGCCATTTCGTTCATGGTACCTTTACCACCTTGGTAAGCTTTGGCGCAAGCCAGTGCGGTGACAGCAAGTGCTGGGAAAACCCAAGAGCCATGATGAATCATGTCTGTCCAATAGTCCGTTTCGCGAATAATCAGTACTGCAAAAAATCCTGCAATCAAAATAGCCGCATGCTTTAGCTGAGGCTGTTGTTTCGATAAGCTGAAAAACGACCATGATGCAATAGCAAGCATCACAAGCTGGAGCGTTTCTGTAACGGAAAGCTCGCCAAGGCTTGATCCCAACACGACATAATCAAGACGAAGACTAAGGTTAACGAGAATACTTATAGCGACAATCATCAAGGCGTTTAAACTCGATTTATAAATAATGCGCTTTGATTTTTCAGTAACAACGTTGCTTGGGGCTGACTCGGCTTCTTTTACTATTTGTGTTTTCATCTTGCTCACCTGTCCCAGAAAATGTGGAAGAAATGTGAATTAGTGTGATCTGTGTTTGGAATTTTATTGTCCAAGTGGAAAGTTATGTCAGGGGAATGTCAAGAATAGAACACTGTTCGATATAGGGTCGATGTGCGGTAAAGTCAGAGATATGTAAAAACAACGTAAGAACACTTTGATAAATCAAATAAAAAGGAGCCCAAAGGCTCCTAAGTGATAGAGGGAAGGTGACGTATCGATAAAAATAATTAGTAGTTGTCACCCTCATTTTCTTTGTGATTCTCGCGATAGTATTCCCATTGCTCGACGCGTTCATTGTCCGACAGCACACAGTAAGTGACACGTTCGCCGTTTTCCGACACGGTATCCAGCTCACCACCTTGCTGAACACAGTATACGGCTGCGGGATTTGCAACGGAGGTATACTCAGTTGAGCGGGTCGCTCCCTCGTAAGTTGAACAACCAGCCAGTACCAATGTTGCAGCCATAGCCATCATTAAATTTGTCTTTTTCATTCTTTATCTCCGCATGGGGTGGGCGAGTATTGTATTGATTATAGGCAACTTTAAGAGATTATTGTCTTATCGATGTTAAAAGTAAGAGGGACGTATAAGAATTTAGATATTCTCATTTATTGCTGATTAGCACGTCACACTTCTGTTCTTGGCGTATTGTTGTGAAGGTCATATCAATCACTTCCTGACAAGCGCTCGAACGTACCTGGCCTACAACAATGATTTAAAGTGTGAAATTCGGTAATATGCGCACAAAACATTGACCGTGGTATTTTCGATGAGACATTTAAAATCGACCGTTCATCCAGACATAGAGCATTTGGATGACAAAATTGTTTTTCAGCGCAATGCAGCGCGAGCCATTGTACTTGATGGTGAAGATGTGCTGTTGCTCTATACAGAACGTTACCATGACTACACGCTACCAGGCGGTGGTATTGATGATGGTGAAGATGTCATTGCTGGATTAGTCCGTGAATTAGAGGAAGAAACGGGCGCCCAAAATATACATGGTATTAAGCCTTTCGGAATCTTTGAGGAGTTTCGTCCGTGGTACAAGGATGACGCTGACGTGATGCACATGGTGTCGTATTGTTATACATGTAAAATCGAACGTGAGCTAGGCGAAACGGCGTATGAAGATTACGAAGTTAAAAATGGAATGCGCCCGGTATGGATGAACATACACGAAGCAATTGCACACAATGAAAAAACGATGGCAGAAAGCCCGAAAAAAGGCATGAGCATTGAGCGCGAAACGTTTTTACTTCAGTTGATTTCTAAAGAATTACTATAAACAGCTAGTTTGCATCATTACGACTTAGCTTCTGTTGGCTCTATTGTGGGCAAAGATTTTAGAGCAATAAAAAAGTCCGGACTCCCCCCCGGAACCCGGACTTATTCCAGACGCGCAAGCGAAGCGTCATCTTGATATGTTAGATTTGTTTCGAACTATGAAAACAATAGCTGTTTTACATTTAGTGTGTAAATAATTATTAGGTCTGACCATTGGTTTTCATGTTTTTTGCAAACGCAATGTGACGCATATCTACCCAATTGCCAAGCGCAATTGGGGCGCTTTTTAGTAAACCACTACTCTTTCTTATCTTTGAGATACCTTACCTCAACTTTTTTGCACACGTTTGCATAGAGATCACGAGTTTTCAAATTCGCCGAACAGGATCTTGTAATTTTACGTTTCTCTGACATTGAGCTCTGTCGTAGCTTTTATCACAAATTAACTAGCGGAGGCAGTCGGCTAAAGTCGACCAGCGGTTGTGAAATCATAGGAGCGTCTGGAGCAAACAAGAGTAAAGGTTGAAATGATGAGGATTGTAACTGACCGATATCTATCAACTTTTCCAATGCATAGAAGCGGCTGACATATTGGCGAGTCTCGTTAGGCAGCGTGAGTTGTTGGAAATCTCGACTTCCTGCTCGCTGAATAGCACGTGCAACACGTCCTTCTCCGGCATTGTATGCAGCTAAAGTGAGAGCCATATTTTGATCGAATTTGTTGTATAAAAACGCCAGGTACTTGAGCGCGGCCGTTGTGCTGGCTTCTGTGTCAAAGCGATCGTCTTGTTTTGTATTTATCGTTAATCCGAATCGTTTCGCTGTGGCTGGTATCAGCTGCCAAAGTCCGGCGGCGTTAGCGTGAGAAACGGCTTTGGGATTGTAAGAAGACTCTAACATTGGCACTAAGGCTAGGCTATTTGGTAATGAGTGGTTTTGAAGCTGTTTGAAAATGTGGTTAATTACCGGCTTGGATGAATCGAGACGCTTGGCAATTTGTGGTTTGTATGGGGCTAATACTTGATACTGCGTTTGAATATCGACAGCATTTGGTTTTGCCTGGCACGTGATTGGAAGGTAGGACAGAAAGGCAATAAAAATAAAAAGGCCTACAGTACTCAGCCGAGATGGCGACTGAATCTGTAGGCAAGACGAACATCGTTTAGAACGATTTATCTTCATAAGTGTGTTGCACAGGTTGTTTGAGTTGACTGACCAACTCATGGAACGCCGCAGAGCTGTGGCCATTGCTCTGATTGTATTGTTGGCACTGACTTACCAACGTTTCCAATAGCGCCCATTGTTTTCTAGCTTGCATACCTATTTGGGCAGGCAAAGCATTGAAAATTCGTTTTACGCTGGCGTCATTACACGCTAACCCCAGCGCTCGCATACACTGGCTTCTGTCATTGGCGGAGCGGCTGAGTTTATTGAGTATCGGCATTTGTTTCTGAACATTGTCGTTCAGTGCCTCTCCATCAAACTTTAAGTACAATACCTTTTGCTGCTGCAGCAAAGGAAGCAGTTGTTGATAAAGCTTAATATCCTCAGATATAGAGCGAACAAATTGTTGAATTCGCTGCGATACTGCGCTTGCCATGATGTCTTCCTAGCGTTTTATTACTCGTGACCTGTATGGAACTGCATGATTGCCTTGGATAGCACTTTTGTATCTAGGCTAAGTTCACCACGCGCTAATGCGTTGCGTACTTGTTCTACTTTTTCCATATCAACATCAGGTAGTGATGCCA
Source organism: Vibrio sp. 811 (assembly GCF_033339195.1). NCBI lineage: Bacteria > Pseudomonadati > Pseudomonadota > Gammaproteobacteria > Vibrionales > Vibrionaceae > Vibrio > Vibrio sp. 811. The sequence continues at coordinate 168,107 of NZ_JAWOUB010000006.1, read as the reverse complement.
TTTCAGCTTGAGCGCGATCTATCGCTACGGTATTCGCTTGAAATGCAGGCTCGTGTACTTTGCTCTGTTCGACGACGTCGACAGGCTGTTTGCTTGCTTGCTGTAATTTTGTTTGTGGGACATGACCGCCCGCGACTTTGTCGATTTTCATGCTGTGGTCCTCATCATCATGTTCTAAATTAAGTAGGCGGTTAGAATGTGATAAACATTAAATATTTTTTTTGTACTCGAAGTTCAGTGTTACTGACGAGAGCCAAAATTAAAAAATGTTACCCCGAGTCAAAAAATCAAAATTGAGTATGAACCTGGTTTAATCCAGTTACGACTGCTCTTATGACCTTGCCCGAAGTTGGGTTTTCCACGTCAATTTGTTGCCCTTTCGCTCCATCTTCTAAGGCGACTCCTTTTGTGCTGGCACTAAATCCATTTTTGCTCGCAATGACTATGACTTCATTGCCTTTCTCGATTAGAGGTGGGGCCGACAAATTGGATGGATTAACCACTTGTCCAGCCCTCAAACGACGAGAGGTTTCTAAGCCTACTGCTTGCTCGGGGCGAGTATAAAAATCGTCTTGGCGAGAGATGGTTCGGGTTTCAAGCTTTATGTGTTTAGCCGTTACGACTTCATTTCGGCCAACCGTGGTTGTCGCGACCAAAACAGGCAGAGTCAGCGAAGACTTTATCGTAACGTTAATTCGCCATGGTGATGCGATATTGTCGCAGCTGACTGAGCGCTTGAGGTTACCGACTGGCAACGTGTTGTTGTCACGACCTGTGATAACTAAAGGAGATTCACATTCTGGCAAGTGATTGGCTGAACCGGGCACCCACATGTCGAAGTCTAGTTTGTACTCCCCCCACTGATTGGAGAGCGCTACGCGATCCACCTCTTGTTCGAAATCCGTTGCTACAACGGACCTTATCTCTTCAACGCTTAGGGTTTTGTCATTGGTGTTGGCGAATGCTTGTTCTGATGTCAAAGCGAGTAACGTCAGCATTATTGTTGAGGAAGTGGACACTTTCCTCTTGTTTTTAATGCTTTCCGAGAACCGGAAGTTTGGCTTCCATCCTTGTTTGTAAATCATTGATATATATAGCTATTTTTTATGGCACGTATCTTGTTTGTATGTTGGCGTATTCGAGCCAACTGTAAGGAAGATGCATGGCGATCACATTTGAAAATGCTTTAGGAGTACATCCAGAGGCACTTAATTTTCGCGTTCAGCGTACCAAAGTCCTCGCCAGTAACCTAGCAAATGTTGACACCCCTGGGTATTTGGCGAAAGACCTAAGTTTCACCACCGTAATGAACCAAGTAACGGCAGGTGGTGTGAACAAACCGGTGCCAAAGTTCCAGGTTCAGGCCCAATACTCGGTGCCTTACCAGAATAGCAAAAATGGCAACACCGTAGAGCTTGGTGTTGAACAAGCAAAATTCACGCAAAACAACATGGACTTTCAAACTAGCCTGACGTTTCTCAACATGAAATTTAATGGCTTAGCGAAAGCGATTGAGGGACGTTAATTATGTCATTCACTGATATTTACTCGATCACTGGTTCCGCGATGACAGCACAAACTGTGCGTCTTAATACGGTAGCCAGTAACTTAGCAAACGCAGATGCAGTATCTGCAAATCCAGAAGATGCTTATAAAGCGCTTAAGCCAGTATTTGCGACTGTGTACCAAAAAACGCAAATGACAACAGAAAATGGAGCTTATCCCAATGCAGAAGTTCGCATTGTTGACGTTGTTAAAAATGCTGGAGATGCAGAGAAGCGTTTTGAGCCGAACAACCCACTGGCTAATGATGAAGGTTATGTGTTTTACCCAGATATTGATGTAGTTGCTGAAATGGCAGACATGATGTCCGCAACACGCAGCTTCGAAACGAATGTTGAAGTATTAGCCAATGTAAAAAGTATGCAGCAAGGTCTGCTTAGATTAGGGCAGGGTAGCTAATGAGTATTGCACAATACACCCCTTTATCGTCTGACGCTCCAGTAAATACAAAAGCAAAAGACAGCAACGGTATCTCACCAAACCCTAAAGACATGAACAGTGCTTCTTCATTGGAGAATGAGTTTATTTCTTTGATGGTGGCTCAAATTCAAAACCAAGACCCACTTAACCCCCTTGATGGTACGGAATACGTTGGTCAATTGGCTCAGTTCTCGCAGGTACAAAGTACTGAGAATATGTCTAAGACAATGCAACAGAGCATGGTGTTACTGGACAACATGCAAGTGCTATCAACAGCGGGCCTTGTTGGGCAAACGGTTTACGTCAACGCGGATGAATTTCAGCTTGGTGAAGACGTACAAAACGGAAAAATCGAACTCGCTCATAGCTCAAACCAAGTCACGTTAGTTGTTAAAGATGAATTTGGTCAATCAACTAAAGTGCCACTAGGTGCTCACGGCAAAGGTGACGTCGACTTTTCAATTAATCCTGAAGAACTTGGTCTTAAACCAGGCAAATACTCAGTGGCCGTAGAAGTGCAAGAAGGGCAAGCAAGTCCAAATGTGCTGATGGCAGGCACTGTTGAGCAAGTGCGCATTCCTAATACCGGTGGCGCAGCATTAGTCAATGTCCATGGCGTTGGCAACGTTCCTTTCTATCAAATCACTCAGTTTGGTGCTTAACCAAATACGGAAATCAGAGGTCTATTTATGAGTTTTAACATCGCACTAAGTGGTCTGGACGCGACCAACACAGAGCTAAACACAATCAGCCACAACATTGCCAACGCATCAACGTATGGTTTTAAAGGTGGGCGCACAGAATTCTCCGCTGTATACAACGGCATGCAACCTGGTGGTGTGGAAGTCGCGTCAATTTCACAGAACTTCGACAAAGACGGCAGTATCACAGGAACTGGCCGTGCGATGGACCTAGCTATTAATGGCGGTGGCTTTTTTGTTACTAAAGATAATATGGGTCAAATGTTGTACACACGTTCAGGTGTGTTCTCAACGGATAAGAACAACTTTGTTACGGCTAACAGCGGTGCAAAGCTTCAAGGTTACAGTGTCGATAGCAACAACAACCTAATGACAGGTTCTGTGGGTAATATTCAGGTATCGACTTCCTCACTGAATGCTAAAGCAACAGACAGCTTAGATTTTGTTGCGAACTTCGACGCAAGCGCGTCTGTTATTGATAAAGCCGTAACGCCATTCAATCCAAAAGATCCAAGCTCATTTAACTCGTCTTACACAACAAAAGTCTACGACTCATTGGGTAACTCGCACACGGTAACTCAGTACTTTACTAAGACTGCTTCTAACTCGTGGGAAGTGAACGTTCAAGTAGATGGCGGTACGACGCCAGTAGCAACTGTGCCTGTAACGTTTGGTAAAGATGGCTCGCTTTCAACACCAACTGCGCCGTTTAATGTTTCATTCCCTGCAGCAGGCGCGAACGCGATGAGTGTAGACATTAACCTGAAAGGCAGCACGCAATTTGGTGCAGCTTTTGGCGTAAGTACTAATAGTCCTAACGGTTACACATCAGGTGAACTTGCAGGTGTACGCGTTGAAGGTAACGGCATGGTTTACGCGACTTACACTAACGGCCAATCACAGCTACAAGGTCAGGTTGTTCTTGCTGATTTTGCAAACACACAAGGCTTAGCGAAAGTGAGTGGAACATCATGGACTCAAAGCTTTAGCTCAGGTGCTCCAATTATGGGTGTTCCGGGTTCAGGTACGATGGGTGACCTAACTCCGGGTGCATTAGAAGGTTCTAACGTTGACTTAACCAGCGAGCTTGTTGCTCTAATGACTGCACAACGCAACTACCAAGCAAACGCAAAGACAATTTCTACCAGCGACAAGCTTACTCAAGCTTTGTTTAACGCGGTGTAATGGGAGTTTTGCATGGATAGTTTGTTATTTACGGCAACGTCGGGTGCCAGCCGAGTTCTTAAAGCGCAGCACGTTCGTTCAAACAACTTATCAAATGCTGATACTGCGGGTTTTCGAGCGGATATGGAGCGTGTGCGTAGTGTAGAGATGCAAGGCCCAGGTTTTGATGGTCGCACTATGGTTGTGACCAACTCTGCCTCAACACGTTTCGACGCTGGCGATATTGTGAAAACAGGACGTCCGTTGGACGTTGCGGTTATGGGTGAGGGGTATCTCTCTGTAGAAACCCCAGCGGGTAACGAAGCTTACACCCGTGCAGGCAATATTCAGGTCGATACTTTTGGCGCTCTAACAATCAATGGGTTCCCTGTCCTCGGTGACAATGGTCCTTTGGTTGTGCCGGATTATCAAAAGATTGAAATCAGCGAGCGTGGTCAAGTCTCAGTGATCCCACCAGGTGGCGGCGCAGAAATTGTGGCAGGCACTTTGAAGTTGGTTAAACCGGAAATTAATCAACTGCAAAAAGAGAGCGATAGCTTGCTGCACAGCGTAGATGGCGTGCCATTCGCGGCAGATGAAACCGTGCAACTCTCTCCTGAGCACATTGAGGGCAGTAACGTATCTGCTATTGATGAATTGGTTAGTGTGATGTCGCTGACGCGCAACTTTGAAATGCAAGTTCGCATGATGAAAACGGCGGAAACTTTAGCAAAAGCTGGTAACAAATTAATGGCGGCGAGCTAAGTCTCGCCCCGCAAGGAGTAAAAAATGCATTCAGCATTATGGGTAAGTAAAACAGGCATGGCAGCGCAAGACACGAAGATGACTGCCATTTCTAACAACCTAGCAAACGTAAACACGGTTGGCTTTAAGCGTGACCGAGTTGTATTTGAAGATCTTTTCTACAGCATTCAGCGTCAACCAGGCGCTCAAGTAGACCAAGTTAACGAACTACCAAGTGGTATTCAGCTAGGTAGCGGTGTTCGCGTTGTTGGCACACAAAAAGTATTCACTCAAGGTAATACCCAAAACACAACGCAAGAGTTGGATCTTGCTGTAATGGGTCAGGGTTTCTTTCAAATAGAAAACTCGGACGGACAGATCATGTATACACGTAATGGTCAGTTCCATAGAAACTCAGAAGGCTTAATGGTGAACAGTCAGGGCCTGCCTTTAGAGCCTCAAATCCAGATCCCAGACAATGCGGTCTCTTTCTCTGTGGGTGTTGATGGCACCGTGACTACAACAACAGCAGACGATCCAACACCTCAGCAGCTTGGTCAAATTACACTTGCAAAATTCATCAATCCAGCAGGCTTAGAGGCCATGGGTGGCAACTTATTCCGTGAAACGGAAGCCAGCGGTCCAGCTGATGAGCTGATTGCAGGAGCTGATGGTGCCGGCATTATCAAGCAAGGTGCACTGGAAGGGTCAAACGTACAAGTAGTAGAAGAGATGGTCGACATGATCACCACTCAACGTGCGTATGAGATGAATGCGAAAGTGGTCTCTGCTGCAGATGACATGCTGAAGTTTGTTTCGCAATCAATGTAAGTATGAAATTGGTGATGATGAAGGAAAAAGCAATGAAATGGCTTTCTAAGAGTTGGGCAGTAGCCGCCGTGTTGCTGGTGGGATGTGCTGGCCGTCAGGAATTTATTCCGCCTGAGCCGAATGCTGAGGAATATGCACCACCAACGCTCGATTACACGCTGCCGGAAACCCAATCTGGTAGCCTTTATCGTCACCAATACACGATGACTCTGTTCCAGGATCGTCGTGCTTACCGAGTTGGCGATGTATTAACGGTTCAATTATCAGAAGAAACCTCATCGAGTAAAAATGCGGGTACTAAGTTCGGTAAAAGTTCAGCAATTAACTTTGTGGCGCCGACCATAGGCACGAAAACTATCGATGAGTTAGGGGTTAGCGTGGATGGCAAACGTAACTTCGATGGCAGTGCATCAAGTTCACAAGGCAACAAGCTTCAAGGTGCCATTACGGTAACGGTACACGAAGTATTACCTAATGGCGTATTGCGTATCAGCGGTGAAAAATGGCTTCGTCTGAATCAAGGCGACGAGTTTATTCGTCTAACCGGTATCGTCCGTGTGGATGATATTAACCGCAGTAACCAAGTTTCTTCTCAACGAATTGCTGATGCAAGAATTACCTACGCAGGTCGCGGAGCGCTAGCTGACAGCAACGCAGCCGGGTGGCTAACTCAGTTCTTCAACAGCCCATGGGTACCTTTCTAATGAAGACAATGCAATCTTTCTTTATGTCTCTCCTATTGGTGTTGACCTTGGGACTACCAGGCACTTCACGTGCTGAAGCGGAAATTCCGATCATGGACTTGGTCGATGTTCGCGGCATTCGAGAAAACCAACTGGTTGGTTATGGTTTGGTAGTTGGCTTAGCCGGCCAAGGTGACCGAAACCAAGTGAAATTTACCTCTCAATCTATTACCAACATGCTACGTCAGTTTGGGGTTCAAATTGATGACAGTATGAACCCTAAGCTACGAAATGTGGCTTCTGTGAGTGTGACAGCGTCCGTTGACCCAATGGCAGGCCCAGGACAAACGTTGGATGTGGTTGTGTCTTCAATCGGTGATGCAAAGAGCCTTCGCGGTGGTACGTTATTGCTAACGCCTTTACGTGGTATTGATGGCGAAGTGTACGCGATTGCGCAAGGTAACGTGGTTGTGGGCGGCTTATCTGCAGAGGGGCGAAGTGGCTCCAAAGTAGAAGTAAACACACCAACGGCGGGTCGCGTTCCGAATGGTGCGACTTTAGAGAGAGAAATCAAAACCGATTTCAACCAACGTGATGAAATCACCCTAAACCTGCGCAAGCCTAGCTTCACTACAGCAAAAAATATTGCGCGTGAAATTAACAACACTTTTGGGCCTAACGTTGCAGTTGCGATCAATAAAGCGCGCATTGATATGCGTGCACCAAAAGATACACAGCAGCGTGTCGTCATGATGTCGATGCTTGAAGAAATGAGCGTCGTTGAAGGCCGTAAACCTGCTCGTATTGTCTTTAACTCTCGCACTGGCACCGTAGTGATCGGTAAGAGTGTCAAAGTGAGTGAAGCAGCAGTAAGTCACGGTAACTTGACCGTGCGAATTTCTGAATCACAACAAGTTAGTCAGCCTAATGCGTTTGCAAATGGCGATACGAAAGTCGTTAACCAAACGGACCTTGATGTGAATGAAGATCTTGCTCAGATGGTGATTTGGCCTCCAGGCACGGAACTTAACACCATAGTTAATGCGGTAAATAGTTTAGGTGCCACGCCTACAGACTTGATGTCTATCCTGCAAGCTTTGAGTGAAGCGGGTGCATTGAACGCTGAATTGGTCGTGATATAAGGAGTTAAGGATGAAGCTAGACAGTACCAATGAACAAACTCAGTTAAATTCGATGCTTTATCACGACAATAGTGCATTGGCTAACATCAAGCATAGTCGTGATCAAGAAGGCGCACTTGAAGTCGTCGCAGGTCAATTTGAGGCAATGTTCCTACAAATGGTGTTACGCCAAATGCGCAGCAGTAGTGACGCTCTTGCTGATAAAGACAGCCCGTTTGCCAGTCAGCAACAAGGGGTGTTCCGTGATATGTATGACGGTCAGCTGGCGATGGAACTAGCAAAGAAACAGAGCTCAGGCATTGCCAATATGCTCATCCAGCAGCTGAGCCCGTCTATGTGTGAGGTTGCTTTCGATGCTGCGCGCAACATCTCATCCGCTAACGATGGTAAAGGTTCGAATTCTGAATCTATCTCACAAGTAGATTCTAAAGAGGTGGAGAAGAATTCAAGCCTATTTAATACCGCTTCTCAAGCCGTCGCCTCTGTTAAACAGGTATTCGGTGAGGCCGGTATGACTACCGCGTTTTCTCAGCCGTTGATCAGAAAAATGGAGCTGTAAATGAACCTAGTTAATATTGCCCTTTCAGGTTTAGGCGCGAACCGTGTGGCCCTAGACGTAACCGCGCAAAACGTGGCAAACGTGAATACCGTGGGTTACAGTCGTCAACAAGCGTTGATGGCGTCTGTCGATGATGGTAAAGCCAATCGCTTAAGTCCAGGTTTAGGGGTAGAAGTCACTAGCATTCGCCGCGTTACTGATCAATTTCTGATTAAGCAAACGTGGTCGACTAACAGTATGGCGGCATACGCATCTGGATACACCAGTAACATGAGTCAGCTGGAGAATACGCTTGGTGCCGATGGTTTCAGTATATCGGCTGGCTTGGACTCGCTAAACGCTGCGCTTAACGATGCGACCGTTAAGCCGGAATCCATACCTTACCGCCAGCAGATCATTAACGAATCTGAAGCTTTGGCCCGCCGCTTTAATACGCTTACCGAGTCTTTATACAATCAACATAAAGACATGAGCGACCAACGTAATGCAGCGCTTAACCACGCGAATAGCCTTATGGAAAATATCGCGAAGGTGAACAAGCAACTGGTAGAGATGCAAGGTACAGGTGGTAATCCATCACAGTTAATGGATGAACGAGATAGGTTAATCGGTGAGTTATCTCAAACCATTGAAATCAAAACAACACAGCAGCATGACGGCAGTGTTCAGGTCACACTAACCTCTGGTCAACCGCTTGTGATGGGTACGGACCATGGCAAACTGGAAGCCATTCCTGACCCGAGTGATCCTTACTTAGCGGACTTACACGTCACGTTCTCGAATCAAAGCTTTGCGATTGGTGACTCGCTTGGTGGCAAATTAGGTGCGATTAATGACTATCAAACCGAAGTGTTGAAACCAAACCAACTGGCTCTGAATGACATGGCGAAAGCTCTCGCGGATGAATACAACGCCGTGCTTGCAACTGGCAAAGACTTAAATGGCAACCCAGGTAAACCTTTGTTCAGCTATGACCCAGCAAACCCTGCAGCCAGTTTGGATATTACCAAGCTAACTCCAGATGAGCTTGCGTTCTCAAGTGATGGAACACCTGGTAACGCAGATGCGTTGCAATCATTGATCGAGTTAAGCAACAAGCCAGTGGCGGTATCAGGTTACGGCTCAGTAAGCTTGAACGATGCCTTTAGTTCAATGGTGGGTCAAACCGCAATTAAAGCACGCCAAGCTAATGCTGATTATCAAGCGAAGTTAGCCATGAACAAGCAAGCGCACGCAGCTCGCGATAATGTTAGTTCCGTAAACAGCGATGAAGAAGCGGCTAACCTAATGATGTTTGCTAATGCGCACAATGCCAACATGAAAGTGATCAGCACAGCAAATCAACTGCTCGATTCTATTCTGCAGTTATTCTAAGAGGAAAGTTTAGATGCGAATTAGTGACAATCAATTTAGTCAAATGATGTTGCACAGCTTGCAGAGCAATAGCGCGGGATTAGGCGAAGCTCTGCAACAGATGTCTACTGGCAAGCGCTTAACCAAGCTGTCTGACGATCCAATGGCTTCGATCAAGTTGCTTAACTTAGACCGAGAAACCAGTGCGATTGCTCAGTACAAAAACAACATTGAAAACGTAAAAACGACGCTATCGAGTCAAGAAACCCATTTAGATTCGATCAAAGAAAGCTTAAAAAGCATGCGAGACATCGCGCTTTGGGGTGCGAACGGCTCTCTTACTGACGAAAGTCGTGGCGGTATGATTACAGAGCTTAAGAGTTACCGTGATTCTATTGAGTCGTCTTTTAACGCGCAGGATGAAGAAGGGCACTACCTTTTCTCTGGTACTAAAACGGATACTGCGGCTGTAAGTAAAGCGAGCGGCAGCTACGTAATTGAAGGTAATAGTGACAAGCGCGTAGTAACAATTGCTAAAGGCGTCACGATGGATTCCAATATGACTGCAAAAGAAATATTGGACCTTGGGGGAGGCCATAACGTGCTTAACCAAATTGATGCGCTGATCAAAGAGTTTGAGAGCCCTACCGCCAACTTCAGAGCTGAAGTTGAGGCGAGTATCAGCGCTATCGACGATACTTTTTCAAACGTACTAGGGACCATGACTGAGATTGGTGGTCGACACAACAACTTAGATCTTGTTGGTGGCGCGCACAGTGAAAACAAGCTGTTCGTTGACAAGGTATCTGGAGACCTCTCTGCTCTGGACTATGGTGAAGCGTCGGTACGATTGAGTAATTACATGGCCGCTTTGCAAGCAACGCAAGCAAGCTATGTGAAGATCGATGGTTTGTCGCTGTTTGACCGTTTATAAGGTTAGGAAGTTCTTTTTATGGTAATGAGTACAGTAGAGGTTAGACCCCATAGCATACGCTTAGGTGGACAAGAACAAGCCTCTATCATGCCGACCCGTTCTGCAGACTCAAGTACGGCAATTAAACCGCGCCCGGCGCAAATTCAGGCTGACACTGCGTCAGCCTACTCTGTATCTGGTATTCAGCTTACGCAGGGTCAGCAGCAAGCCACGGCGGTTCAGATCGCGTCCAAATCGCTGCAGGTGATTGGCAAAGAGCTCACGCAAATTAAACGTGGTTTGACGCAAGCTGTGAATCAAGGCGTACAAAATGTTCCTGGTTTGCAGGATACATTGGTTCGCTCTAAAGCCACCATCCAAAAAGTCGTTGAGCAAGCACGTTTCGATGGCCAGAAAGTCCTAAATAACGAACTGCACTTAAAACTGGATAAAGCGGACATTCGTCGCTTTTCTATTCCAGGTTTGAATGTTCATCGCTTAAGCGACAAGGCCGAGCAAATCCGTTTGGATTTTCCTCAAGGTCAAGCGGTGATGATTCAGTTTGATGGACAATCAGACGGTGAGCGAACGGTCAAAATGCTGGATCGCAGCTTGATTGCGTTAGGAATGCGAGCCTCATTAGCCGATGATGGCAGCATTTTATTTGAAGCCAGAGACAACGCTTATCAACAAATGCAGCAAAAGGTGATGGTAACGGGGGAAGGGCACCGATTCCCTGCGGGACAGCCTAACGTTTTGAACTTAAAGTCTGAGCCAGATGGTATTGCGGAGCTCGGGTTTGATCTAGGCTCACGCGACGGCATCAAGCAGACGATTGCCAAAGTAAATCAGCATCTGAAACAAGTTCAAACGAGCTTGCAGGAAGCGAAAGCTTTTCATGGTGAACTGAATACTCAAATGCGTTCTATCCAAACCAAAACCGCACAGCTTTCAGTCAATGAGGTGAATGCAAAACTGGATGGATTCATGCAAAAGTCTGGCGAGTTTACTTCGACTTTTCAGGCATTGAATGCGCAAGCAAACGTGCGTCGTCATACCGTGGTCGCTTTACTGAAGTAACGAACACTCCAATGATTCCCGGCTTTACACTGTTATCGTCCCCCAATAACGAAAACAGCGCACTGTCGGGAATCTCTCTTTGACTCGTCTAGGGCTCGAGTGCTTTTGCCACCGAACGATTCAATTTCTGGAATAGCCATCCAAGTGCTATCAAAGACGCACCTAAGCCTAAGAAGCTTATTGCTCGCCAGAACCCATCCAGAGAGCTCACATCCCATAAGAATACTTTCAGTGCGACACAGGCAAGGACCACTAGACCGACACGCTGCATCATCAGCCCCTGTTGGGTCACGCCGCGCCAAGTAAGCAATCCACCTACGAGCAAGCCAGCCACTGAATAACTGAACAACTCTGCCATGCTGGTTGGCTGATACAGCATCATCGATGTGGTTTGCCAGAATTGACGGATAGACATCCCCAACCAAATGGCTGCAAGTAAAAAGCCTAGACTAGCAATCGCAAATCGATGAACTTGCAACGTATTCCAGCGCTTAAACGTTGCGATAAGCAGGATGCAAGCTGGTAACAGCCAGCCGATACTCAGCATGTTAAAGATGGGAAGTGCTTGTGCCGAGACGTTATCAGTCACCAACGGCGATTCTGCCGTATTAAGCAAAATAATCAATATAGCGAACGCGCACCAAAGCAAGTAACTATAGATTTCGTAGATACGGCTTAAGCGTTGCGCAAATTGGCTGCGGTAGCTGTATACCAAACCCATAACTAATGCTTGATTGGCAAAGACTGCCGCACTTGTGAAGTCGATGTGCCCCAAGTAACCATATTGCCCCGTTAACCAGTAGTTAGTTTGGGTGAACAATGCCATTAAGAATACATGTAAAAACGCCCCTTCAAACCAGTTGGTCAGTTCTCGGTCCACTTGTTTTAGTGTTGAACGAGCATAAGACAAGATGAAGAGAGAAGGCAGATAACTCACCAGAACCCAAGCCCAATGCCCAGCTTCTACCGGTTGCCATTCGGGGATGAAAGGTAGCAGCGTGAGTCGGATAACCAGTATTCCCATTGCCACTTTAATCGCCCAACTCGCAGGTCGAAATAACCCGAATTGAGCCTGTAAGGCCATTATCGCAACTTGTATTGAGATTGCTGTTGTTAACCAAGTATCACTCAACCAAACAAAAGCGATACCTACGATTAAAGCATGCATAACGGCAGAGCATTCTAATGCCAACGAACGTGCACGCTGACCAAGCACAGCATAGTAAGTGGCCATCAATGCGCAGAATGCAGTCCAATACCACAGGTAGCCTTGCATAAATTCGTCAATATAAAACAACGTAATTAAGCTCATCGCGGGAGCCAGTACCAGCAGAAGCAGCCCACTGAGTTGCGAACGGTCACTAAGTGATTGGCAATATGTTCGATAGCAGATCAGCGCAATACTCACCGCCAATGCGAATAGGATGCTAGCTTCTCGCTCTAACATATACAGCGCATCAAAAGCGATGGTAAGAATAATCAGCGCGGTTGCCGAGACGAGAATGGATGGCAAAAATACACGTAATGACCAGCCTGTACGAAGTGCTGGTAGCCAGATGATCGCAACAAGCAGCGTATAACAGTACGCCATTTGTAGAGCGTTCAGCTCCGGCATTCTGGTGACGGCAGAAAAGGTCAATAAAGCAGTTGCGAGAGCGGTAGCGGTCGGCGAGTTTGTCCACTTGCTTTGATAGTGACGAAAGCGAGGATTGAGCATCCAACCCATTCTCGGAACCGCGAAAATGAGATACAAAGTGATGGAGAGATAAATCGCGAGCCACGAGAACAACCGTTCTGTTGGTACACTCTCAATCAACAGCAACATCCAAATGACATGTGGAATCGCGATACTTGGCGTAATCCATGCCCTACGCACTTTTTGCATCAATAAGGTCGCCGCGAACGAAATCGCGCAGATGTATCCGGCTAACAAAAAGTAGTTGGGTTCACTACCTCCAATCCACAGTGGTGCTGTGTAGCCACCAATTAAGCCAAGCACGGCCATTAACGGCCCTTGTCGCAATGATAATGCTAAACTGAAAAATGCCGCTGAAGCCAAAATGATCAACGAGATACTTGGCGTTAGCATTTGATAAACCACAAAGGCAAAAATGACGGTGCAGTAAATGCCCGTTAATCCCGTACCGGTAACGGCAGCAGGAACATACGTAAAGCCTTGGGCTCGTGCTGCCCGTTGCGGATTCTGTTGTTCTTTACGGTGAAACCACTCGCCAACAAGCACCATTAGTAATGAGATCACAAAGGCAAAGGACACTCGCATAAATGGCGAAAACTGGATGTGGCTACCAATCACCTGTACGAGATAACCTCCACCGATCAGCATGGCCAATGCGCCTACCCAAACCAACCAATTTTCTTGAATGTTGCTAAGCAGGCTCTGAACTTTACTCTGAAGGAATGACTCATTTTCTTGACTAAAAACATCCAGTTGCACTTCTCTTGTCTGGGCGTACCCTTGATTCGCTGCGCTCTGGTCCAAGTCTAGGTTGGTAGCTGGATCATGTTCCCCAGAGGATGAGACATTTTTCTGTGGTGATTCTATGTGAGGTGACGTCGCTACAGATGGTGTGTCTTTTTCGATGCTGGATTGTTGGTGCGCTTGTTGGTTTGAGCCCCCATGGACACTGGCTCGTAGTGATGTGACTTCCTCACGAAGTTTGGTTAGTTCTTTTTCTAAAAGTGCAGCTCGGTTGGCGGCTTTCACTCCGATGAGGATGGCGAGACACGCCATGAACAGTGCTAGTATTACGTACAATCCATTTCTCCTTGCGTACGTCGCGTGACCCACGATTCTTAACTTTGAGCACTTACGCTAAAGCTTAGTTCATGCTCTATGCCTTAGCCTCATATAGTGCTAGGTTCCGCGCTTTCTTCAGAAATCATTCTACATAATGAAACTCAATGCGTAATGATGAATTCGACAAAGTCGCACACTTGTGTGCCACTTTAAGACCTGATGAACAAAAATGAGTCGTTAAGTCATTGGGGGTCAACTATATTCATAGTTCTGATGCGATCGCCAAAGGACTTCAAACATGTGCGTTTCGTAGCGATGTCATCGAAGGTCAGTCGTTTGATTTGCACGTTCGGTTGTTTCTCTTTGACCGTAAGGCTGAATGTATTCGGGTATAGCGCATTCACGCGAAAAAAGACAAAAACAGGTAATTATTGATGCAAGTGGGTAATGAAGCGCTGGTGCTGTCAGCGGTTGGGGTTATTGGTTTAGGTTGCCAATGGTTAGCTTGGCGATTGCGTTTGCCAGCGATTTTATTTTTGTTGTTGGCAGGGCTGATCGTCGGGCCATTTATGCAGTGGTTAAATCCTGATGAGATATTAGGTAATTTGCTCTTTCCGTTGGTCTCTTTGGCGGTGGCAGTGATTTTATTTGAAGGCAGTTTGACCTTAAATTTTAAAGAAATTCGTGGCGTGAGTGGTTCGGTATGGAGCATTGTTTCCATCGGGGCGATCATTTCGTGGGCGGCGACCAGTATCGCAACACACTATTTCCTCGGCTTTACTTGGGAGCTTGCCATGTTGTTCGGCAGCTTAACCGTAGTAACAGGGCCGACGGTCATCGTGCCACTTCTACGAACCGTAAGACCTAACAGTACGCTTGCTAACATTTTGCGATGGGAAGGGATTTTGATTGACCCGCTCGGTGCGCTTTTTGTTGTGATGGTTTACGAGTTTATCGTATCTCACAGCGCGATAAATAGCGTCGAAGTGTTTGGGACGATCATTGCTGTCGGTGTCATGCTAGGTGCGGCCTCAGGCTATGCAGTTGCGACGATCATGCGTCGCTCTTGGCTACCGGAATATTTGCAGCCATTTGCGGTTTTGATGGTGGTTCTAGGTGTATTTTCGGTCTCTAACCACATTGAGTCTGAAGCTGGGTTACTAACCGTCACCGTAATGGGTATGTGGCTCGCAAACGCTAAAGACATCAATATTCAGCAAATTCTGCACTTTAAAGAGCATTTAACCATTTTACTGATCACCGGATTGTTCATCTTCCTTGCGGCTCGAATCAGTCTGGATGATTTTGCTGCGCTAGGTAGCGGTGCGTTATTGTTGTTTGTATTTATGCAGTTAGTGTCGCGTCCGTTATCGATTTTTCTTTCAACCTTCCGCAGCAACTTGCGTCTTAAAGATAAGCTGTTTTTGTCTTGGGTTGCACCGCGCGGTATTGTTGCTGCTTCGATTTCGTCTCTTTTCGCGATCAAATTGACCGAATACGGCATTGATGAAGCGATTTTACTGGTCCCTATGACCTTCATGGTGATTATAGGAACGGTCGTGTTACAAAGTGCGACGGCACGTCCTGTAGCGCTGACGTTGGGCGTTGCAGAGCCAGCACCACGCGGCTTCTTGTTGATTGGTGCTAACCGAGTAGCAAGAGAAATAGGGCAGGCGCTGGCGCGTTATGACCGCCGCGTATTAATGACTGACTCAAACTGGGAGTACATCAGTCAGGTTCGTATGTTGGGGTTGGATTACTATTACGGCAACCCTATTTCTAGTCACGCGGACGACAACTTGAACTTGATAGGAGTTGGACAAGTGGTTGCATTAACGCCCGATCAGCATTTCAACATTATGGCTTGCATGCAATTCGTCGACGAGTTTGGGGAAGATAAAGTTCACTGCTTACAAAAAGTGAAAACCAACGGCAATGGCAGCGAGAAGCACTCCGTGGCTCAGGAGTACCATGGTAAATTGCTGATGGGCGGCAATGTAAGCTATACCCAGCTAGCCAGTATGTTAAGTCGTGGTGCAGAGGTTAAACACACGAAATTGAGCGATAACTTCACGTATCAAGATTATTTAGCGCATCACAAAGGTAGTTCAGTTGTACCGCTGTTCCATGTAGAAGAAAAAGGAAAAATTCAATTCTGTGATGATCCCGAACAGTTTGAACCAACGACGACAAGCACTGTTGTGTCGCTAATTCTGTCGGACAGCGTAAAGTAAACTACAGAGCAATGTGATCCATTTTCATCATGGGTATCGTACGCTGATTATCTCAATTTGAAGAGAAACTTGCCGGCTTGTTTAAAACGGAAAGCGAGTTTCTTTTCTTATAATGTCAGGGGCAGTCGAGATTCATTACTCGTTTCGGAAAAGTAATCCGGCAAATTCACAAAATTCGCATTGACGTTACTGATAAGGATCGCAATACTGCGCGACTGTTTTACTTTAGGGTGACATTATGGCTCCGCAAACTAACCGAAAAGATTTACACCTAGATGCTGTTTTACATCATGATATGAGCATGAAGCATAAAACGGCGGGTTTTGAGTCTGTCGAGTTTGAACACTGTGCGCTGCCAGAATGTGACTTTCACGCGATCGATTTATCGACAGAGTTTCTTGGTCATCAATTAGCGCTACCGTTTTTGATTAGCTCGATGACTGGCGGAGCAAAAGACGCAGAAACGATCAATTGTCGTTTAGCTGAAGCAGCAAGTGAATTAGGTATTGCCATGGGTGTGGGCTCGCAACGGATTAGCTTAGAAGAAAGTCAGCATTCGGGCTTGGGTAAAACCATTCGTGAGTTGGCGAAAGAAGTACCGTTGTATTCCAATCTTGGAGCCGCTCAATTGCTCGATAAAGGTAAACTCGATAATGCGCAACGTGCGGTTGAGGCGATTCAAGCCGATGCCTTGTTTGTGCACGTTAATCCAATGCAGGAAGCGTTTCAGAAAAATGGCGACCACAATTGGGTTGGTGTTTTCCAGGCAATTGAGATGCTTAAATCTCGCGTGAAGGTTCCTATCATTATCAAAGAAGTCGGTTTTGGTATTAGCGGACACGTTGCGCAGCGATTAATTGATGCTGGTGTGGATGCAATTGACGTTGCGGGCGCGGGTGGCACAAGCTGGAGTGCGGTTGAAGGGTATTGCCAAGATAATCCGAAAATGCAGCGTGCAGCCGAGCTTTTCCGCGATTGGGGTGTCCCTACAGCAACATGTTTGGCTCAAATCCGCGCACTGCATCCTACATTACCCTTGATCGCCTCGGGAGGTGTTCATAACGGACTTGAAGCGGCGAAAGCCATTCATTTGGGGGCTAATCTCATTGGGCAAGCTGGTGCGGTATTAAAAGCTGCGACGATCAGCACGCAGTCTGTCGTCGATCACTTTGAACAAATGGCATTAGAGCTGCGTTTAACGTGCTTTGGTACTGGCTCTTTTAAGGTTGGTGAGCTAACAAAAGCGCGCTGCCTATAGCTTTTAGAATGGCGCGCTTTACACAGAGTCGCTCAATAATTTTTCGATGTCTTAACACGTAGACTGATAATTTCGTTATAGTTGATACAAAAGTCACTTCAGCTAGTGACGCCTTTATTCAGACACTTGAATGGGCACGTGTTGAAGAGATTGAGTTTAATTTTACTATTGTTTGCAACTGGAACCTTAAATTTATGAAAAAACTAGTCATGCTGATGTTGGCGGCTTCTGCTTTGACCGCTTGTAGTGATGAAGTGGGCACTGAAGGCTGGTGTAACGACATGCGCGATAAGCCAAAAACAGAATGGACAGCAGACAACGCGGTAGACTTTGCAAAGCATTGTGTTCTGCAAGATGGTGTCGGCAGCGAGCAATGGTGTGAAAACCTGAAAGATAAGCCGAAAGGTGACTGGACTGCAAACGAAGCGACCAGCTTTACTAAACACTGCATTTTTTAAGCACAGCGGAACGCGCCTTTTCTGAGGCGACATTCTGTGAGGTAAACACCAAGCGTTATTGCTTGGTGTTTTTGTATCTAAAATAGCTCGATTTTTCACGTGTCGAGCGCACTTCCCTCTGAATGGAATGTTTTACATTTTCGTTTCATTTTTGAAAACCTGTATTGCCTGTCTTTAATTTTTCGTATTGCAGTGGCATGGTGTCGAGATAGCCATCTAATTCAATTAGATTCATAACAAAAAGGAATTCAAATGGAAGTACTAAAAGGCTCATGTCTGTGCGGCAAGGTAAAGTTGGAAGTGGCAGATGAATTCAAGTACATGGGAAATTGCCATTGCTCTGAATGCCGCAAGTTCACAGGTTCTGACTATTCATCTGCCGGTGGTATTGCGTTGGATAAACTGCTTATTATCCAAGGGAAAGAAGATATTCAAACTTATCAGAAAAGCGAAAATACCATGCTATGCTTTTGTCGCCACTGCGGATCAAGTCTGTATTCGAAAAAGAACAATGGGATCGTCAATATTCGCCTTGGTATCTTGGATGACACACCTTCTCACAAGCCTGATTTCCATATTTTTGTCGCGTCGAAAGCGCCGTGGCTCGAGATATCGGATAACCTGACTCAATTTGATGCAGGGCCAAAATAGAGTTGTTGTAGATAAGTATTTAGAAACAGAGCGCGTTACAATACGCTTGCGACGCGCTCTGTGCTTTTACTTTGTATATTAGAACGGAGACGACTATTTGGCGTCTTGTAGTTCTTCAAAGCCACCTGCATTGTGCAGATTCGTAAAGCCTTGCGATTGTAAGTATTGATACGCTTTGCCAGAGCGGTTACCACTGCGACAGTACAACACGATAGCTTGATCTTTATCGACGTCTTGAAAATGTTTATCAAGTTCAGATAAAGGGAAGTTGACGGCATTATCCAAATGCCCTTCAGAAAACTCTTGCGGCGTGCGCACATCGACAATCATCGCGCCCTCGTCAATCAATTGCCAACCTTGTTCAGCGCGTTCAGAAGCTGACACGTTGGGTGAGAGGAAGCCAACGCATAACGTTGCAAGAAATAGAGATACGGCCTTTTTCATTGTTTGATTATCCTTTTTAAGAGTACGTAACCACTCTAGATTTGATTGAGCACATTTTCCATCATAAAGAGATGCTAAGTGGTTGTGAATGCGATAATTCGATAGAAAATTTTATTTAATTTAATAAAAAATTTTTATCAAATTCACCTCTTGAACTCTCATTTTTCGACCTTATTATTTTCATCGAAAGCGAGCTGTCGACTCGCAAATCCATCTTGATGTTTATTTTGTCTTTTATTTTTGGTTCCAAGTAGGAGGCACTTAAAAATGAAAATTCGTCCTTTAAATGACAAGCTAATTGTTGAAAGACAAGAGGTGGAAAATAAATCTGAAGGGGGAATCGTTTTAACTTCTCAGTCGGTGAAAAAATCAAACCGCGGGAAAGTCATTGCTGTTGGTTTAGGTAAACGTCTTGAAAATGGCGAACGCGCTGCGATGGAAGTCAAAGTGGGCGACCAAATCATTTTCAATGACGGTTACGGCGTGAAAACCGAGAAAATTGACGGCGCAGAATACTTAATTCTGTCCGAATCTGATGTGTTAGCAATCGTTGAGTAATTATTTTTGTAGTAGTTTTTTGAGGAGATAACCATGGCTGCAAAAGACGTATTATTTGCTAATGACGCACGTCAAAAAATGCTGAAAGGTGTGAACTTACTGGCGGACGCAGTAAAAGTGACACTAGGCCCGAAAGGCCGCAACGTTGTGCTTGATAAATCTTACGGCGCGCCAACCATCACCAAAGATGGCGTGTCTGTAGCGAAAGAAATCGAACTGAAAGATAAGTTCGAAAACATGGGCGCACAAATGGTGAAACAAGTGGCGTCCAAAGCGAATGATGAAGCGGGGGACGGTACAACGACCGCTACCGTACTGGCGCAATCTTTCATCAATGAAGGTCTTAAAGCGGTAGCCTCTGGCATGAACCCAATGGACCTAAAACGTGGTATCGACAAAGCCACTGAAGCGGCGGTTGAGAAACTACGTGAAATGTCTAAGCCATGCAGCGACAAAGAATCCATCACCCAAGTGGGTAGCATTTCTGCAAACAGCGATCGCGCGATCGGTGAAATCATTGCAGAAGCGATGGAGAAAGTGGGTCGCAATGGCGTGATTACGGTTGAAGAAGGCCAAGGTCTAAACAACGAATTGTCTGTGGTTGAAGGTATGCAATTTGACCGCGGTTACTTGTCGCCATACTTCATCACTAACCAAGAAAATGGCAGCGTAGAGCTAGACAACCCTTACATCCTATTGGTGGACAAAAAAGTCAGCAGCATCCGCGAGCTATTGCCTGTACTAGAAGAAGTGGCGAAATCTTCTCGCTCGCTATTGATCATTGCTGAAGACATCGAAGGTGAAGCGCTAGCGACATTGGTTGTGAACAACATGCGCGGCATCGTGCGTGCGACCGCGGTGAAAGCGCCTGGCTTTGGTGACAACCGTAAAGCGATGATGGAAGACATTGCGGTACTAACTGCTGGTACGGTCATCTCTGAAGAAATCGGCCTAGAGCTCGAAAAAGCAACGTTAGAGCAACTAGGTAGTGCGAAGAAAGTGACCATCACCAAAGACACAACAACCATTGTGGGTGGCGCAGCAGAAGCAAGCGCGATTGCTGATCGTGTGGCTTCGATTGAAAAACAAATCGAAACAACCACCTCTCAATACGATAAAGACAAGCTTCAACAACGTGTTGCGAAGCTTTCTGGCGGCGTAGCGGTGATCAAGATCGGCGCTGCAACCGAAGTTGAGATGAAAGAGAAGAAAGATCGCGTGGACGATGCACTACACGCTACTCGCGCAGCGGTTGAAGAAGGTATTGTTGCTGGTGGTGGTGTTGCCCTAACTAAGATCGCGAAAGAATTGGCGGATCTAAAAGGCGACAATGATGACCAAAACGTGGGTATCCGAGTTGCGTTACGTGCAATGGAAGAGCCTCTTCGTCAAATCGCAACTAACGCAGGTGACGAAGCTTCTGTTGTGGCGAACGCTGTCAAAGCTGGTGATTCCGATTACGGTTACAACGCTGCAACAGGTGAATACGGCAACATGATCGAAATGGGCATCTTGGACCCTGCGAAAGTAACACGTTCAGCGCTTCAATTCGCAGCGTCTGTTGCTGGCTTGATGATCACCACTGAAGCGATGATCACCAACCACGTTGAAGACAAAGAACTTGATATCTAACGTCATCAACCGTTAGTGATTAAGTAAGCGTTAAAATAACAATAACATTGCAAAACCTAAGCGGGCTCGCTTGAGCCCGCTAATCAGTCATTTGAGGTAAGTGTTATGACCCGTTTACCTGAGTTTTCTTTCTCAATATCTGAGCCGGGCGGTAATGAAGCTTCGTCAACGTGGCCGACTGCTATTCACTTCCCCCTCGTTCCAGCTGGGCCAGAGTTTTCGATCGAAAATGCTCTGCCTAAACGTCCGACGGTGACGATATTCACTATCGATCTGTCTCAGTTATTTAAAGGGGACGCTCGGGTCATCCATTAACTGTATCGAAACAGCCAGCGCACGTTGGCTGTTTTTTCTAATTTAAGGTATTGATAATGCAGATTTTTATTTGATTACTGCCACTTGTTCAATGATCAATTTGAACTGGGGTAATCGGACCGCAAGCGTACTACACTTTTAAGCCCAGCATCGCGCCGAAAATGATTAATCCCGCCCCACATGCTTGATTGAGTCGATGCTTAATCTTCAACAAGAAAGCTTGTAGTTGGGGTGACGTGAATAAAACAGCAACGATAGAAAACCAAATACCATGCAGCGCAATCATATAAATCCCGTAAAACAAGGCGATGTGTTGCTGACTAGAGTCGGGAGAAATCACTTGGCTAAAAATACTCAGAAAAAACAGCATCGTCTTGGGATTGAGTAAATTACACAGAAATCCCTGAATGAAAAATCGCCACATTGAATACTCGCTCTGTTGAATGGTTTCTGAGTTTGACGCAGGCTGCGAGGAGAATATTCCTTTAATCCCAAGGTAGACAAGATAAGCGGCCCCAAGATAGCGCACGAGATTAAACAACCATTCATTTTGTGAAATTAAGTAACTGATCCCTAGCATGGAGTAAGCGATGTGGATGCTGATCGCCATGCTGATACCAATCGCACTGTATACGCCTGCTTTTCGTCCTTGATTTAAGCTATTTCTTAATACCAAAACAAAGTCTGCGCCAGGGCTAATGACAATAAGCACACCTAATAACGCAAGAGTTACAAATTCCATATCGATTTCCTGTTTGAATGATGAAGTCTGGGATGTAGCGGAATTGTAGGCGTCTTTATTACTGACTATAATCGAAAAACATTCCCATATTGGTGAGAAAAACTCACAGATGCGTCACCTGAAATCTTTTTATGTCTTCCACGTTGCGGCGAGTTCTTCAAGCTACACTGAAGCGGCTGACAAACTGAACATTACCCACGGAGCCGTGAGTAAGCAGATCAAGCAACTTGAGCAATATCTGTCTCAACCTTTGTTCTTCAAAGAGGGCAGGAAAGTCGTGTTGACGGCAGAAGGCGAATTACTCAAGACATACACAGAAACGGCATTCCAAACGCTAGAAACAGGCGTGAATACGCTTATTCAAGAGAAGCATCAGCATCTTGAAGTGTCTTGTGAACCGACATTAACCATGCGCTGGTTGATGCCAAGGTTGGCCGCGTTTAATGATGAACACCGTGCTGATGTTCGTTTGTCGACGGCTGGTGGCCCGGTAACATTAGGATCAACTGGGCTTTCGATGGCGATTCGTCGAGACGATTTTGCGCAGCATCACGATTACGACAAAACCATTCTTGTGGAAGAGTGGGTGGGGCCGGTATTTTCTCCTGAGTATTGGCAATCCATTAAAGACAATTTGAAAGCAGCTCGATTGTTGAATAGCCAAACCAGACCGAATGCTTGGGCGGATTGGCAGCAATCAACACGTTGTGAAACTTTCAACGGCAACACTCAGCAATCATTCACGCATTTTTATTTTTGCATACAAGCAGCGGTGGATGGCTTAGGCGTCGCAATGGGATCGTATCCTTTTGTCATGGACGATATTAAGCGTGGTAATTTGGTCGCACCATTTGGGTTTTCTCCATCAAGTTGCAATTACGTTTTATTGAGTCAAGATAAAAAGCGTACAGAACTCGAACATAAATTTATCACGTGGTTACAAACGCAAATGGCAGAGTGTGTGCCACTGTCATCACAGCAGATTACGCAAGGCGAATAGAAGGCATAGAGCGAGATTACGTCAGTCAGTTTTATGGAAAAAGGCTTAGGAAATTGGAAATGGAAAACCTCAATATTGTTGAAATCAAATCATTTGTTCCGGCGAAAGATTACGCGCTATCAAAACGCTTTTATGAGGCGATTGGCTTTGAAATGGCATCGGACTTCGGTGATGTAGCATACTTCTCTCAAGGTAGCTGCGCGTTTCTTTTACAGAATTTTTATGAGCCAGAACACGGCAATAACTTCATGATGCACTTGCTCGTAGAAGACGCAGAAAGCTGGCATCAGCACTTATCCAAAGTGGGTCATGAAGAATTTGGTTCGCGTTTGACTGAGCTGGTCGAGCAACCTTGGGGCATGCGCGAATGTTGTTTGTTTGACCCTAGCGGCGTTTTATGGCGAATTGGTCAGAACATGAATACTGACTAACGCCAGTCTTATTTTCACCACATCTACGCGCAGGTATTGAGATCTCGATATCTGCGCGTTTTCTTTTTTACTTAGCCTTGCCAACGTTTGTAGCGCACTCACGCCTTTTTCGAGGTGGTGTGCGATGGGCTAACGCCAAAAAACTCCTCAAGCAGCATGGCTTTGAGTTCTGCTCTGACTTCTGCGCCACCGATTAACGCCAAAAGTGCGAGTCCTCCTGGAATAAGGATGACCATTAATATCGGTCTTAAAATATACGAAAAGCAGAAGATGGTCGGGAAGAAAATCAATCCTTGGCCTAGTTTGTTTAATACGTACATGAGCGATTCCTTTTGTTTTTATATAAAATGAGCATGCTCAATTTTATAAATGAGCGCGCTCAATTTGTCAATCTCAACCACGCAAGGTATGATCCTTTCAGGCTCATTAAGCAGACACATCAATGACGAAGCGACAACAAACCAGAGATAAAATTCTAAAAGCCGCATGGGCATCTTTTGCTCAAAATGGCTATGACATGACGACCACAAGGCAGATAGCGAGAGAAGCAGGAGTAGCCGATGGCACAGTGTTCAGCCATTTCCCGACTAAACTGTCGATTTTGCGCGAAGGGATGCTGGCGCAACTGCAACAGATCAGCCAAGAAACGCTAGTCAGTGTGGAAGGTAAAACCGATATCGACATTGGTTTGGCGCTGACGGAGAAATACTATCGCTACTATTTTGCGAACGTTGAGCTGAGCCGAGCTTTGTTGAAAGAGGTGATTTGGGATTTGGATTATTATCAGTCGTTTAACCAAGCTTTGTTTCAATCTGTAAACGGAAGCTCCGTCCTTGAGGGAAAAATACCGCTGATTTTTGACTGCTATTTTATGACGTTAATCTCGCACTTGAGCCGTGCAGAACCGGATGTTGAAGCGGCACTTGAAGAGCTTCATGCTAAGTTTCAGCAAATCATTGCGACTGCATAACATGGCCCCAACGCAGGATCTGAAAGAATATACTGCCTGTCATTTTATTTGCTGGGCTCCCATTTTCTCGTTTCAGTTGGCGTCTCACCAAATAGCCGCTTGTAGCTTTGACTGAACTGCCCGAGATGGAAAAAACCAAAGTCAAAAGCGATTTCTGCAATTGTTCGATTATCTTCAGGGCTTTGTAGCACTCTACGTACTTGATTCAGGCGCATTCGATGTATGAACTGCTTTGGGGAAGTATTACAGCAATGTTCAAAGGTGTACTGTAGTGTGCGACGACTGACGTGTACTGCGTCACACAGTTCACTGACGGTTATCGGTGTACGGTAGTCTAGATCCTGTAGCTGTTGTTTTATACGGTGCATCACGTGTTGACGATGAGAGATTGATATCGGATGGCTCGTGTGCAGTGAACTGAGTGAGAACAACTCCAGCACAATATCTTTTAAGATTGCTTGATGTGTGGTTTCAGACCATCTTGGCTCGGCGGAACCAAGTAACGTGCCTAAGTAGTATTTAAGTTGTTGAATGTGTTTTTCCGTCAAACCCGTTAAGTGTAATGTGTTGTTTTGGATACTCCCAAGCTCAAGTTGATTTTCTATGATGTGAACGAAGTTTTTGTCGAGCACTATTCCATAGATAGAAAACTGCTCCGGTGTCATTAACTCAAAATCAGCGCCACCTTGCCTAAGCAAAAGTTGGCTTGAATTAAACTGACTGTGATTTAGGTGTAGCGGCTTATTTTCCGCACTCAAACCCAACCAAATACCTCCCTCTTCAACCCTGCATTGCTGTCTTAGCGAGCGGTTACTGTCTTCACGAAATACATGGAAATTGGGAAATCGTCGTTCTCGAATTTGACCTAAAAATCGACCATCGCTGAGTTGGTCATATTCCTGTTGCCAGTTTATCAGACTCGCAGCTTGTTGGTTTGCATCCTTAGTGTGATGGATGCACAGCATTGGTGCAGTTTGGGGCATTTGGTTACTCATCCTTGTGATGCTCATTCCTTTTTTGTGAGTCATGTTGGAGCAGTATTTATATAACTCATTGTTTATTATTGGTTTATAAATGTTGCCAGTTTTTGATAACGCTACGGAACACATTTGGCAATACTTTCTTAAAGCTTATTGATAGTTCAGCAAAAAGCGAACCGAATAGTGAAGAGGAAGAGCAATGACGACAACTTATCGTCGGCAACAAGGAAGTAAAGTCTATACCTTTAAGTCATTAGCTGACTTGATGGCGAAAGCGACACCGGAGCGCTCAGGCGATGCGTTAGCCGGGGTTTGTGCTCAGTCAGCGGCAGAACGTGTAGTCGCACAAATGGCGCTGTCTGAGTTACCACTTAAAACGTTTCTTAACGAGGCGGTTATTCCATACGAAAGCGACGATATCACTCGCCTAATTATCGATACGCATGACCTTGAAGCCTTTAAGCCGATTGAGCACTTGACGGTCGGAGATTTTCGAAATTGGCTGCTGAGTGAAGAAGCCGATGGTGAAACGTTGGCTAAAATTCGTCAAGGTTTAACACCAGAAATGGTGGCCGCAGTCAGTAAGATTATGCGCAACCAGGATTTGATTCTCGTTGCTAAAAAATGCCAAGTTGTCACGGCTTTTCGGAATACGATTGGTTTGCCGAGTCGCCTGTCTACTCGCTTACAGCCGAATCATCCCACTGATTCTCTCAACGGTATCGCAGCGACCATTTTTGATGGTCTGATGTACGGAAATGGCGATGCGGTTATCGGTATCAATCCGGCAACAGATAATGTACCTCAAGCTATTAAGTTAATGAACTTAATGGATGAGGTGATTCAACACTATCAAATACCGACTCAGTCTTGTGTGTTAACTCATGTCACGAACACGATCGAAGCCATTGAAATGGGTGCACCAGTCGATCTCGTTTTTCAGTCGATAGGCGGCACGCAAGGGACGAATGATACCTTCGGAATCGACTTGTCGATTTTGAAAGAGGCCCATGAAGCCGCGTTGTCTTTGAATCGAGGTAGTGTAGGAAACAATGTGATGTATTTTGAAACCGGACAAGGTACAGCGCTGTCTGCGAATGCATTTCATGGGGTCGATCAACAGACTTGTGAAGCCCGCGCTTATGCTGTCGCGAAACAGTTCGATCCTTTGTTGGTTAATACTGTCGTTGGGTTTATTGGCCCTGAGTATCTGTTTGATGGCAAACAGATCATTCGTGCTGGGCTTGAAGATCATTTCTGTGGGAAGTTGCTTGGTTTACCTATGGGTTGCGATATCTGTTACACCAATCATGCCTATGCCGATCAGAATGACATTGATAACTTGCTGACACTATTAGGTGTGGCCGAGTGCTCTTTCATCATGGGTATTCCAGGGTCTGATGACATCATGCTCAACTATCAAACTACCTCATTTCACGATGCCCTTTACGCAAGAAAAGTACTCGGTTTGAAGCCAGCACCAGAGTTTGAACAATGGTTAATGGAGATGCAGATTTTCGAGAGCGTGCAAGACGTTCGGTTAAGTGAGCAAATCTCTCGCTCGTTTTCGGGAGCAATTAACCAACTGAATAAGGGGTATTCTCATGGGTAAAGTAATCACCATTGCTCAGTCCCCACAAGATGAGTCTGAAGTTGTCACACACAACCCGTGGGGCAAGTTACGCGACTTCACCTCTGCTCGGATCGCTCTGGGTCGTAGCGGGAACAGTGTACCAACCAACGAGTTACTCTCATTTCAGCTGGATCACGCCCAAGCTATGGATGCAGTGCATTGCAGTTTGAATATTGAGTCTCTCGTTGCTGGTTTGTCGGACTCTTACTCGATTCTTGAAAATACCTTAGAGCCTCCAGTGGTAGTGAGCAGCCAAGTGAGTGATCGGCTTATGTACCTGCAAAGGCCCGATTTAGGAAGGCAACTCGATGAATCTTCTTGGCAAACGCTCAACTCGATAGCAAATGAGCATAACACTGACATTGATCTTGCGATTGTTATTGCTGATGGACTTTCTTCCGTCGCAATTCAAAACCATGCCGTGCCTGTTGTTACTCGATTGATTTCTCTTTTAAGCGCTGATGATGAACATCAATGGAAATTCGCACCTATCACAATCGTAAAGCAAGGAAGAGTAGCGGTAGGGGATGATGTTGGTGAATGTTTTAACGCCAAGGCCGTGCTGGTTTTAATTGGAGAGAGGCCCGGCCTAACTTCTCCGGATAGCATGGGTATGTATCTCACTTGGGGGGCTAAACGAGGCTCTAAAGATTCCCAAAGAAACTGCATTTCCAATGTGCGCCCTCAGGGGCTCAACTATGACGATGCCTGTGAACGCGCATTTTACTTGCTCAAGGAAGCTCGAAAATTACAACTGTCAGGAGTGAATCTGAAAGATCGCTCAGATATCAATGAGCCAAGTGGCGCAAGCATTGAAGATAAACACAGCGACAACTTTTTAATTTCATCAAAGTAGAAGGATTTACTATGTCTAAACATCAGGAGTACTTGGCCAAAAGGCAGCTAAAAAGAGGCACCGCAGGTTGGATTTTACTTGCTGGCTTAGGTGTCTCGTATGTTATATCTGGTGACTTTGCCGGTTGGAACTTTGGCATCGCTCAAGCAGGATGGGGAGGCTTTCTTATTGCTGCTATCGCGATGGCAATAATGTATTTCACGCTAGTATTGTCTTTAGCTGAAATGTCTGCGGCGATTCCTGCTGCGGGTGGTGGTTACAGCTTCGCAAGACAGGCGATGGGGCCGACAGGCGGCTTTTTCACTGGCTTATCAGTTTTGATTGAATATGCGCTCGCGCCTGCTGCGATAGTGATTTTTATTGGCTCAGCAGTGAATGAATTGGTTGGTATCGATGGCCCTGTTGTTTACGCACTTTTCTACGCCGTCTTTATCGCTATTCATATGGCAGGGGTAGGCGAAGCTCTCAAAGTAATGATGGTCATCAGCGGTTTGGCTGTGCTAGCTATTCTCATTACTGCTGCTGTGCTTATTGATCACTTTGACGTTAATAACTTATTCGATATTGCTCCGGCGACGGCTCAGGCAACAGAAATCTTGCCGTTTGGGTGGTATGGCGTATGGGCTGCGTTGCCATTTGCAATGTGGTTGTTTCTTGCGGTTGAAGGTGTGCCTTTAGCGGCAGAGGAGGCAAAAAATCCGGCAAAAGATGTTCCCAAAGGCATCATTGGTGCGATGCTGTTTTTATTGCTAACCGCAACTCTCGTAGTCGTCCTTTTGGCTGGTGCGGTTGGCTCAAAGGTCATAGGCGATAGCGCGGTGCCATTAGTTGACGCCCTAAAGCTTACGGGCAATTCAACGGTAGCAATGGCCGTGAACTTACTTGGATTGGCTGGCCTTATCGCTTCTTTCTTTTCAATCATTTATGGTTACAGTCGCTTGGTGTTTGCGCTTTCCCGCGCGGGTTATTTACCGCAAACTTTGTCATTAACCAGTGACAAAAAAGTGCCTTCTCGTGCGCTTTTGGTTCCGGGCGTTTTTGGGTTCTTGGTTTCACTTACGGGTGAGGGGGACTTAATCTTGGCGATGGCTGTTGTCGGTGCGACTGTATCGTACGCCTTAATGTCTTTGAGCCATATTTTATTGCGAATTAAACAGCCGGAATTAACTCGTCCATATAAAACGCCTGGTGGGATAATTACGTCGAGTATTTCTCTGGTGCTTTCTTTGATCGCAATGACAGGTGTTTATGCTTTTGATCCCTCAGCCTTTTTCATGACAATGGGATTGTTTCTTATCGGTGGTGTTTATTATGGGTTATACAGCCGCAACAAACTGGTGGCAGCAACCGCCGAGGAAGAGTTTGCCATGCTGTCTGTAGCAGAGCTAGAGCTTGAATCAGATGTCGTACGATAGTCACTTTGATTCTTGTTATTCAGCATATTAAGGGAGCCATAGGCTCCCTTTGTCATTTCTATCAAAAGTGCATAGCGCACAAATGCATCACTTTAACTTTATAAGCGGTTAATCATGTGAAAGTCTAGTCTGGATAACGATGGCGCAGATCCATCACAGGTAAAGGTTAAGTTTTCAAGGAAAGAGCATGATAAACAAGGTATTTAATACACTTTTGGGAACAGAGTTACCGATTATTCAAGCGCCAATGGCCGGTGTGCAAGACAGCCAAATGACCATAGCCGTCAGTAATGTTGGCGGGCTTGGCTCGTTACCTTGTGGAATGCTGAACAAAGACGCCATCGTAAAAGAACTTCAACTTATCAAGCAGGCAACTAACCGACCGTTTAACCTCAATTTCTTTTGCCATGAAATGCCGGAGTATGACGCCAACAAGCACGAAAAGTGGCAAAAAACGCTGCAACCGTATTTTTCCGAGGTTGATGCAACCGTTCAGGCTCAGCCAAACGCTCCGACAAGGATGCCTTTCAATCATGATATTGCTGACGCGATTGAACCATTTGCACCGCCAGTGATCAGTTTCCACTTTGGTTTGCCAGACGATGATCTGTTAGCTCGAATTAGAGGGTGGGGAGGGAAGATCCTTTCGTCAGCGACCACGGTGGACGAAGCACTTTGGCTAGAAGCAAAAGGCGTTGACGGTATTATCGCCCAAGGCTTGGAGGCTGGTGGACACCGAGGTATGTTTTTATCGGATGATTTAACTACTCAATTAAGTTTGATTGCGTTATTACCACAAATCGCCAAACGGGTGAATTTGCCTGTTATTGCTGCAGGCGGAATCGCTGATAGAAGAGGGGTGGAAGCCGCGTTGAGATTAGGAGCGAGTGCCGTTCAAGTTGGCAGCGCCTATTTGTTGTGTGATGAGGCGAAAACATCGTCTTTACATCGATATGCCATTGCCAGTGAACGCGCGCAACATACCGCTGTGACCAATGTTTTCTCGGGCCGACCAGCGAGAGGCATTGTGAATCGCGCAATGTCGGAGCTAGGCTACATCAGTGAGTTTGCGCCGAAATTCCCATACGCCTCCATTGAAATGGCTCAACTAAGAGCGCTTATGGAAAAGCAAAACCGAGATGAATTCACACCGTTGTGGTGCGGACAAAACTCGTCGGGTTGTAAGGAAATATCGGCGGCAGAAATGACATTGTCATTAATGGAAGGCATCGATTTTAACTGATATGCATCTTGCCTTTTAAAGCGATGCTGACTGAATGGTTACGAGTTATCCCTGTATTTATGTAGTAAATCTAATGGGATGTGGCAGTAATCATTCGGAAAGTTTGTGAGTCTGTCTTGGTGCTCATCATCACTTGGTACATAATTTGTGAGTGGCAGTACTTCTACGGCGATCTTGTCGGCGTCCGGTCGTGCTGCGATAAACGCTTTCGCGATGGTGAGATGCTGTTCGTTTTGGCTATAAACACCAGTACGGTACTTCTCACCTACGTCTTCACCTTGCTTGTTAACGCTGTAAGGGTCGATTATCTCAAACAAATACCCCATTAAAGTTTCAACCGAAACTTGCTCAGCATCGAACTGGGTTTTCACGCACTCTGCGTAGCCATCGTATTCGGATTGAGTGTTATCCGTTGTGCCATTTGCTCGCCCGGCTTCTGTGTTGATTACGCCCGGAAGGTGGCGCATAAATTCTTGCACGCCCCAAAGGCAGCCGCCAGCGAAGTAAATTTCTTCCATCACTTTTATCCTAGTCTTTACCGTTGTTGGGATGTAGGGAGCTAACCCCTCTTCTTCTATCCCATTTCCGTTGCCCTATTATCTGTTGATGGGAGCGAGATTCGCAAGGTACAGCTTGGCTAATCAGACCACGCGTTTTTTCCTTTTTACTTTCAATTTCTTTTCATATGAAACATCAGGTGAGTATACTGTAAGCCCATCAATAAGGAGCGAACCTGTGAACCCAAGACAAAATGAAATCCTGCAATTAGTGAACGACCGTAAACGCGTTCAAGTCACGGAGCTTTCTGACATCATTGGCGTGTCGGGTGTGACCATCAGACAGGATTTGAACTTTCTGGAGCAACAGGGCTACCTAAAGCGCATTCACGGCGCAGCTACCGCGTTGCAAAGTGATGACATTGATGCCCGCCTAGAAGTACGTTTCGATATTAAACAATCGCTCGCAAACCAAGCTGCGGATTTGGTCGCACCGAATGAGACAGTGCTGATTGAAGGAGGCAGTGCCAATGCGTTGTTGGCTCGGACATTGGCTGAGCGCGGCGATGTGACCATCATTACGCCATCGGCGTATATCGCCCATCTCATCCGTAACACTTCTGCCAACATTATCTTGCTTGGTGGCGTATATCAGCACCAAGGCGAGAGTTTGGTCGGACCGCTGACTAAGGTGTGTATTGAGAACATTCATTTCAGCACAGCCTTTTTGGGTATTGACGGCTTCCATCAAGACACTGGCTTTACTAGCCGCGACATGATGCGCGCTGAGATTGCAGAAACCATCATTGCGAAAAAAAGGCGCAATATTGTTCTAACGGATTCTAGTAAATTTGGGCAGATTTATCCCTCATCAATTGGTAAGACTGACGAAATATCAGTGCTGCTGACTGACAAAGCCGCTCCGAAAAGTGACCTTGAACAAATCAAAAAGCGAGGTGTGGAAGTCATATTAGGCTGATTAAGCCACGCTTCGTTTTCGCTTCGCGAGCATTGCTGTTGGGGAGAAACCGGTGACTAGCATAGTGCCGCTAAGCACTAGAATTGTTCCAATGATGGTGTTAGAGCCGACGGGCTCATCTAGCACCAAGTAGCCCCATAAGATACCAAAAACAGGAACAAGAAAAGTGACAGTCAGTGCTGACGCTGGGCCGATATCAGAAACTAAGCGGAAATAGAGCAAATAAGCGAACCCTGTGCATACAACGCCGAGCGTGACAACAGAGCTCCATTCGAAATGACTTGGTTCTGCACGCATTGGTAAGAATGGTAGCAGCGGCAGTACCCAAATAACCGCCGCCCACATGCTGCCGTGAGCATTGTCAAAAGCAGGTACTTGTGGCGCATTTTTAGTGTAGTTGGTAGCAATGCCATAGCTGAAAGAAGCCATCAAACTGGCGGCAATAGGGAGCATGGCTTCTTCACCTATGGTTGAAGTATCTAAGCCGACCAAGACTGCAACGCCTCCAATGCCTATTAGCATACCGAGAACAGATTTCGCTGTGAGTGGGCTGCGGTACCAAACAAAGCCAACTAGTGCTCCCCATATTGGGGCGGTTGAGTTCAATATTGCTAAAGTTGATGCATTCAGGGTCTGGGCTGCGTACGCAAAGAGTAAAAATGGAACTGCGCTATTGAATAAGCCAATAATAAAGAAGTGTTTAGTATGCGCAGTTAACGTGAGTTTCTTCTTCAAATATACGGCGATCAATAACAAAGCGACGGCGGCAAATGTAACTCGAAATTCGATTAAGTAAGCTGGCCCGAATGTGTTGGCGGCGACTCGCATAAACAGAAACGAGCCACCCCAAATAGCAGCGAGGCAGAGTAAGCGAAAAAAACTGACGGCAGTCATTTGACATCCTTGGTCGAGGTCTAGCGCCTCATCGATTAATTGTTGCGCTAACAGTGAATTAAACCAAGGATGAGGTCAACCAGAAATGTAATGCCAGTTCCGGATCTGGCTAGCTTGGGCTCACGTTGATGGTGTGTTGTTGATTTGTGATGACTTAATGGCTCTCTGACCATACTGCGAATTCATTTCCACTCGGTTCAGTGAAGTGGAATCGACAGCCGCCGGGGAATTCGAAAATAGGGCGGATAATTTTTCCACCATGCTGCTCTACTTTTGTCTGAGTGGCCTGAATGTCTGAGCTATAAAATACTAAAAGTGCGCCACCATTTGCGGTTTGGTTTATAAACTCAGATTTGAAGAATCCGCCATCCAACCCTTGTCCTGAAAATGCAGAATATTCTGGACCATAATCGGTAAAGCTCCAGTCAAAAGCACGCTCAAAAAATTGTTTGGTCGCACTGACATTAGTGGAACCAAATTCAACGTAATTCAATTTTTCATGTTGATGCATGGTGAAATCCTTCTCGGTTACTATCGTTTCTAGGCGAACTTTTCTACGATGATGTCGTCCGCTTTCTCGACAAATAATGCGCCATTATCTCTGAGCTCTGTCAGCACATTCTCTACATTATCAGGCAGCACCGCTCGAGTTGAAGCAAGATTAACTACCACATTGTAGCCAAGTTCCAGCGCTTGCATGACGGATTTTTTCACGCAAAAGTCCAAGGCAAGGCCACCGATAACTAAGGTATCAATCCCGTTGAACTTTAGAAATTCATGCGCGCCTGTCGTTTTGGTGTCGGCAATATCATGGAAAAAAATACCGTAAGGGTGTGCGTCAGGATCCATACCTTTATTAACTTGAAAATCATAGTCCAACACGGGTGGTAAGCCATCTAGCAGCTCAGAACCTGTTGTGCCAAGCACACAGTGACGGTTCCACTTTATATCCACATTCGGTAAACCAACGGGCTCAAGCATATTGGATGGCGATTCTGCATCCCACTTTGCTTTTGGTGGGTGTAAGTCACGACTGACCAGTTTTAATCGGCCTTTGGCATGATTGTTCAAAAGCTCCGGTACGATTTCCAACGCACCTGCAACGGGCAGTTCATTTGGACATAACTCACTAAAGCCTTTCTCTGGATCAACGTCGATCACTGCTGTAGTTTGATAGTTTACTCGAACAGTCATGGCAGACTCCTTGTCTGTCTGATTGTCTGCGTTTATCCACGCAAACAGTTTTGAAAAAAGGTTACTTCGTCGCTAGTCAGCGTATATACCATTGCGGGTTTTCCACCTTTGCCTTTGTTGGTTGAAGCGACTTTATTAGTGGGTTTTAGTACGCCTGAATCTATCAAGCGGCGCTTAATCGTCATTCGGCTGATATCAATACCAAACTCTTGATAAGCAGAAATGATGTCCGCAACCAAAAACTCTTTGTCTAATGCAAACAAAAGAACCGATGTGTATTCAATGGATGCACGAAGCTTTTGCCACGCTTTTTCAATGGTTTTTTGATGATCAAATGCGAGGGTTTCTTCTCCATTGAGAATAGCCTGTAGCGAAAACCATTTAAGTTGGCATTCCGGTACACCTGCATTATTTATTTGCTCTACATTGTTACGATCAACTAAGGCGTAGTGCGTAATGTTTAAGCTCCAGTCTTCTGGATCGCGCTTTGGATCACCGTCGATAAATGCTTCGCTAAAATGGCGAGGGTAGGTATGGATTTTCTCACGGCAAATTCGGCGACGCGCCGCTTCAAAGTTTTCATCGGCCGGGCGTCCGCCTTCACTGGTTAAGTCTTTATCAAAGACAAATCCGCCCGGTAGTGCCCAGACTCCATGGTATGGCCGATTTGGATTTGAACGTTTAATCAACAACACTTCCAATCCCTTATCGGCACAGCCAGATAGCCTGAATGGAATAATGTCGACAGATACGATCATGGTTGGGTCCTAATATTGATTTGTAAGTAATCTAGCGCATAACAAGTGGTCAATCAATGGGTAAGTAACGAGTTGTTAGAAACGTTTTTGGTAGTGTTCGTAATACGGTTTGAGCATAAATTTACGGATGACTCTGACTTATTCACAATGCTTGCTCGAATTCTAGACAAAAAAACCTTATAAAAATGAGTGGTTAGTAACAAAAGTTGACAAACTATAGATGGGTGTTTATTGTTTACGCAAATTAGTTAGTAACAAAAAGTTATATACCCAGGAAGGGCATGTAGAAGGGCACCTAATGACCACCAAACTATTTTCTTCCCGCATCATTCAAAGTGCTTTGGATTTCGATGTCTACAAAGTCAATATGATGAGCGCTGTAACAGCGCTTTACCCTGATGCGATGGTGTCATATAAGTTTATCGTGCGCAGTGAGGAAGACCTCTCTGAGCTTTTGCCTGAGGTAAAAGCCGAAGTCCTTAAACTGCAAGATATTCAATTTACGCAAGAAGAAATTGAATATATTAAGCGTGTCGCGCCTTACCTGAATCCTGACTTTGTTGATGCACTGCGCCATTTCCGTTTCAACCCACAAAGCGATGTCTCTTTCCATAACAAAGCCATGGCTGATGGCTCAAGCCAGTTAAGAATTACCATTAACGGTTTGTGGCGAGACACCATCTTGTACGAAACGATCATCATGAGCATCGTGTCTGAAGTTCGTAGCCGTCAGCGTTGGTCAGATATCCCTGTTGCGCAATTTACCACTGTTTTAGAAGAGAAAGTTCGACACCTAAAGTCGGAACTAAAACGTCGTAACATTACTAACTTTAAATTTTCTGACATGTCGACGCGTCGACGTTTTTCCTTTCAAGCTCAGCGCACTATGCTGGAATATTTGTGCCAGGAAGTGCCGGAATGTTTGACAGGAACAAGCAACTATCACTTAGCAAAAGAGCTGAATTTGACGCCTATCGGCACCGTTGCTCATGAATGGTTTATGGGACACCAAGCTCTGGTGAATGTGCGAGATTCGCAAAAAGTGGCGTTGCAACGTTGGCAAAAAATGTTTGATGGTGCACTAGGTATTGCGTTAACCGATACGATTGGTATCGATGCTTTCCTTAAAGACTTTGATGAAGAACTAAGTAACGCGTACTTCGGTGTACGTCACGATAGTGGTTGCCCTTATAGCTGGGGTGAAAAAATCATTGCACACTACCAGTCGCTGAATATAGACCCATTAACAAAAACACTGGTGTTTACCGACGGACTTAACTTCGAACAAGCGTTAGATATTTGCGAGTATTTCCAAGGACGTATTCAGGTGAGTTTTGGTATCGGTACTTTTCTTGCCAATGATATGGGTGATTATGTCAATAAAGATGGTGAAGCCTACCAGCCACTTTCTATCGTGATAAAAATGGTCACGTGCAATGGTTCACCGGTCGCCAAAATCAGTGACGAACCTGAGAAAGCCATGTGTGAAGATATCTTCTTTTTGATGAATCTCAAGCGCCGCTTTGAACAACCTCTTGATTTAAATGAGTGTCGTAAAATGATTGATCGTTTAGAAACTGAAGGTCAAAATTATCTCATCGACGCGTAGGCGTTATCTTCTCTCCATGATAAGCACCCTCTATCGTTACGACAAATTTATATAGGTAAACGTGGAGGGTGATTTCGTTATAGTAATATACAGAAGTAACCAGATACAGCGCAGGAAAGCACTCAAAAGTTGATGTGTTATCTGCCTTTGATAGGTGTAAATCGATACGTTACAGCATCGTGGACGGTGTATCTCATCCGACACTAAACTCAGTCTAATCACGTAGTTTATTCCCACGTACCATGAGCTCACTCGGGTATAGACGTCTATCTGCTTTTATGACTTTGGGCTTCACGTAGTTGCTTGAATCAGGAGTCAAAATGAACCTAGTAGTACATTTGCAAAAGAAAGCGATCCGAAAATATGGCTATGAGATGGCCACTCGCCAAGCATGGAGGTGTGGTATCAAGGCAAATCTTGTAAAGCGCGTGATTGGCCTTTTTAAAGGACAAATTGTTTGTGTGGTTGAAGGTTGCCGAGCAGAGTTTTCTTCTCCTCTTAATAACCCCCTTCACGAAGATGACAAGCAGGGGCGATATGTGTTTGTTGGCGGTGTATGCTGGGAACCAAATAACATTATAGCGCCTGGTTTCCCTGATTTTATGTTTATGCACGTGCGTAATCTAAGCCACCGTCATAAGTATTTAACGGATGACGAACTATTTTTGAGCTTGGCTTAAAAATAAATCTCATAGACTAGTCCAGCCCAATCATAATCAGTAGTGATACAGTTTTATCTCTGTTGACATTCTGCTGAGTGTTTCTTGACGTACCTCTTATAAAACAGTGTTTCTTTACTTGTTAATAACAGAGGGTTTGTTTTCGTCTGATGTGATTTCCCTTTTGCGATTTACCATAACGCTCATCAAAGCAAACCATACTGGGATGTAAATCATGAATATGAAATCTATCGCAATTGCAACGGCAGTTGTTGCTGTACTAGCAGGCTGTAAAGACAAAACGCCACCAGCTCCAACTCAAGCAAACATTACTTTGGTTGAAGCGGTGACTGAAACGGTGAAAAAGCCGCACCAAGTATGTAAAGACGTGGTAGTAACCGAGCAAGTTGCCCCTGCGGATGACAATAAAATTATTGGTACGGTTGGTGGCGCAGCAGCTGGAGCAGCGCTGGGCAACCAAATCGGTGGTGGCTCAGGTAAAGTGATTGCAACTGCAGCTGGTACGATTGCTGGTGCACTGACAGGTCGTAAGATCCAGGAAAATGTGCAAAAAGGTGATGTAGTAACAACGACGAAAAAACAGTGTCATACAGAATATACGACATCTGATAAAGTAGTGGGTTACGACGTCACTTACGAAGTTTCAGGTGCACCAACGACGGTTCGTTTGGCGAGCAAACCAGCGACAAAAACGTTCCCAATTCAAGATGGTAACGTTGTTCTACCACAATAGTTAGCGACTTAACCGAAGCGATTAACAAGCCCTTTTATCTTTGAGATGAAAGGGCTTTTTCACATAAGCGGCGTTTTCATCTGTTTTCCCATTGGAATGTGCGGCCAGAAATACCCGTTAATTTCCGCGTTCGATACAATCACTTTTCTTAAAGTACGAACGGAAAAAACATGGAAGATTTTTACCTGACCGAGCACGGTTTGGCTGGTTATTTCGAGGCGCAATGGTTCGACAAGTTCATTGAGGAGCAACAGATTGAGATGATAACCAGTCGCTCAAAACAAGTCCCACTTTCTTTTTTGTCATCACCTCACTGCTCCCAAGTTGCTGATTTTATTGCGCAAGCGGTAATCGAAAGCAGCGTTCAGCCGTACTCCCTACTTGAGGTTGGGGCGGCGCTGGGAAGAAATTATTATGAGCTAGTGCAACGCTTACCTAACCTTAAAGAAGCGACGCTTGTGGAGCCTTCAAATAGGTTAATGGATGGCTTGAAGCAACGATTAATAGAAGAACAACGCGTCGGGCTTACTTACCTTCACGATGTGAACACCTTAAACACTTTAGAGGTAGAGAATAGAGATATCGTACAGAAATGTGCTCATGTTGATTTGACGCTAATTAACCAGCCTTTTGAGCTCGATACTCTCCAATCTCGCTTTGATTTAGTCGTATGTTTAAATGTGATTGATCAATGTGAGTCGCCACTTAGCGTGATCAATGCTCTAAAAAAAACCACCAATGTGGGTGGGCTGATCGTTGTCTCTTGCACTTATCAGTGGAACGCGAAACACATCAAAAATAAAGAAGAGGCGGTTGATGATATCAAAGAATACTTTGCTGAAGGCTGGCGTCTAGTATCGGAAGCCGAGCATGAATATCGCATCCGGTTTAATGATCGCTTTGCAAGGCAGTTTTTATCTCACGTAGTCGCTTACGTAAAAACCGATTAGAGCCACATAAAAAAACCGAGCGCTTACGGCTCGGTTTTTTAGTCTTTGGGTTAGAGCACAACTTTAAGTAACGTGCGCTTCTTGTTGCTCTTGCAACTTTTTCTTGCGACGCTCTCGTTTAGAAAGCCAAACCAGAGGCACAACAATCATAATGGTTCCTATTGCCATAAATATGTCTGGCACTTCTCCAAACCAAATCAATCCCACAAACACGGCACCAATTAAGCCACTGTATTCAGCGCTGGCAATTTTGTTGCTATCGATCGAGCGGTAAGCGATGACACATGTTGCTGCATAAATCATGATGAACAAACTTGAGCCAGCAGCAACAGGGAAAGCACTCCAGTCCCAAGGTTCTGCTTCGATCAGAACAAGCAAGAAGGCTACTGGAATACCTGCCAAGTTTGTCATCAATAACGTTTGCATCACAGACTGATTTTTTGGCAGTTTTCGAATGAGCAAGTTATTGATTGCTAAAGTAATTGCAACAACTAAAGCTGAAATGGCTGCCCAATCGATTTGGTCTGGACGAATGATGACCAATACACCGGCAAAGCCCATTATCGCTGCGGCGACCGATTGCTTAGAC
Source organism: Vibrio sp. 811 (assembly GCF_033339195.1). NCBI lineage: Bacteria > Pseudomonadati > Pseudomonadota > Gammaproteobacteria > Vibrionales > Vibrionaceae > Vibrio > Vibrio sp. 811. Next base: position 128,493 of record NZ_JAWOUB010000006.1, on the reverse strand, counting down.
AACTGTTCTCCAAAAAAGATTGCTGCAAGCGGCAACATGATTAATGGCGCGGCGTAAAAGATCGCGTTCGCAGTTGCGAGCGGTAAAGATGAGATCGCCAAAACCATGAATATTGCACCAAGTAACCATACGTGAGCGCGAACAGCATGCCACTTAAACCCTTCAAGAAAAGGCGCATTTTTTGTTAGCAAGTAGACTGGCAGCAGGAAAAGCACCGCTGAAATTTGTCGGAAAAAGACAAATTGAAAAATAGGCACTTCATTTCCGACACTTTTAATTAAAGAGTCCGAAAGCACCGCAATGAGATTTCCAACAATTAATAGCAGCATCGCTGCTCCGACCGATGTAACTTTCACTTTTTCCTCTCCTCTGTCTTTGCCAAAGAGTAGGTGATGTCATAGGATGAAGTGAAGTGATATTTATTAGTTTAAGTATGAGATTTTTAGATAATGAAATTGCCACCACTCAGAGCTGTTCACTGTTTTGAATCTGTTGCCAGAAACTCTAGCTTTTCGCTTGCTGCTGAAGAACTCAATGTGACGCAAAGTGCCGTTAGCCACCAGATACGATTATTAGAAGATTACTTGGGTGAATCATTATTTATCCGCCAAGGCAGAAAGCTCTCTTTGTCCGATACGGGCACCCGCTATTTAGAGGATATTAGCCCAGCAATTAGCTCAATTGCGATGGCCAGCCAAAAGGTGCGAGAAGGGGACAAAGGCAGCATACGGTTGGCGATTTATAGCTCGCTCGCCGTAAAGTGGCTTATTCCGCGTTTGTCTGATTTTAAGCGCCTACATCCAGAAATCGATCTGACACTCAATATGGTCGTTGGTGATCCTGAACAGACAGACAGCGTTGGCGATTGTTTTATCACGGTAGAGAAGCCAAAGCGAAACTACATGTCGGTAAAGTTATACGCGGAGACGTTGTATCCGGTCTGCAGCCATAAAATTTGGAAAGAGTTGCAAGATCAACCTATTCCAGAAGCGCTTTGGCGATACCCTATTTTGTCGACAGACTCAATTTATCGAGAGAGAGGAAAAGATTGGGCAGAGTGGTGCAGAGCGGGCGGTTACACCTTGCCGAAAGATGTCGATGTTCAACATTTTAGTCATATGTTGTTGGCAATAGAGGCGGCGCGTTATGACCAAGGCATCGCATTTGCGAATGATTTTATGCTCAATGAAAGAGATAAAGCACATGATTTGGTGTACATCCCTTCTCATGGATTGGAAACCGGCGACAGCTTTTATTTTATTCATAAAAAGAGTCGAGCCAAACAAGCGGAAATCATCAAACTCACTAACTGGTTGAAGCAGCAATGCTTGTGAAATGACTAAATTGTCAAAATTAAGAAAGAAAGTGGCAAAGTTGTGTCTAAATATTTCATGTTTTATTGAGTTTTTATTCATTAACATCCACTTGGTTTTGAAACCAAGTGAAATGGATAGCATGGCATGCTTAAGGATGGGCAAAACACAACCTCAATAATTAACAGGCAGTGAAATACAATGTTTAAAAAAACATGGCTAATGACAGCCCTTCTAGCAACATGTTCTGTTGCAAACGCAGCTCCTTACGTTGGTGCATCTGTAGGTCAAGCATCGTTTGGTGATGTTAATGGCTCTATCAATGGTGGTGGTACTAACGCTAGCACTAAACTTAAACTTGAAGATGACTCAAGCCTTTCAGGCAAAGTATTCGGTGGTTACAAATTCAACGAATACATTTCTCTAGAAGCAGCCATTGGTGGTTACGATGCTTTAGACGGCAAAGTTGTTACTGTTGGTGATATGAAGTATCTATCGATTCAGCCAAAAGCGACTCTACCGATTGGCGATCGTTTCAACCTTTTTGCTAAAGCTGGTCTTTCTTACTTCAATGCTGAATTCAAAATTAGCAACTCTGTGATTGACGGTAGCGCAGGCCATACCACCATTTCTGACAGCACTGTAACAGGCATGTACGGTTTAGGCGCAGAGTTCGCTATTACTGAAAACTTTGCTCTACAAGTTGAATGGGAATACATGATGCCTGAGCTAGACATTGCGAAATTTGGCAATGAAAAAGTAACGGTTGATGCAGACATCAATGTATTCTCTGTAGGTATGAGCTACCGTTTCTAAGAATACTTATTCAAGTTACCTCTTGGCTTAGTAAACGTTTGTGACTTCTGTTGGTCGAGCTGAGTCCAAGATTTGAATTTGTTTAGATATAGCACAGGAAGTTTAGTTGCTAAGCGTCCTGTGCTATTTTTTTGCTTTGGAATAACTCTTAGGAATCTTTGTGAACGATGTCAATCTTAGGTATCTGGATCTACTGTTAAAGCACTTTGAACCTCACCAGTATCACCTTGTTACGCTTTCTGAGCTAGAAGCGGTGGTTTGCACGTCGAGGCGCAATGTTTCTATTGTGATGAAAAAGCTTGCCACTTACGATTGGGTCGATTGGCAACCTGCGATTGGCCGAAGTAACGCTAGCCGTCTCAGTATTAATATTTCCCTCCAACAAGCGATGACCGAGTTTTTGGTTGAGGAGCTTGGCAGAGGAAGAATGAACTCAATAACGAAACTTATTGATTGGTTCGGTCAAACCGCGGTTAGAGCACTAACTATCGCATCTGAAAAAGTGAATCGATTGAATGAATCAAATAACGCTATTTTGATTTCTTCTTACCCTTGGGTATCCAAAATCGACCCTGCGAATACTTACCGTCACACTGAATTACACGTCGCGAAAAGCGTTTATGACGTATTGCTGACCCAAAATTCCAATGGTGGTATCGAGCCATCGTTAGCACACGAATGGAAAATGGAAGGCAAGGTAATGACGTTATGGTTGCGGCCAGGCATATATCGCCATGATGGCGAGCCCCTTAACATACAGGATGTGGTTTGGAGTATAGAAAGACTCAGGGAGATAAAAGGACCAGTTCACGAGCTCTGGCAATGCATTGATAGCGTGGTTGCAGAAACATCTAACTGCTTAAAAATTATATTGAAGCATCCGAACAAGTTGTTTCCATACATGCTAGCAACTCCTCATGCGTCTATTCTGTGTCGAGATGTCGTCTCTTTCGGTTCTAGTTATTCCTACCACATAGGGACTGGACCATTTAAAATCAGCGGCTGGAACCAGGAGAGTATGACTCTTGAAGCGCACAAAGAGTATTTTTCAGCACGCGCATTGTTAGATCAAATAACGCTGTCTCATGGTGATGTTAAAACCTTAAATATGTTGAGCTTTAACCAAAGCTCCGATCACGTTGAAGTGGAAAAAATTAGCGCATTTTCATATTTGACCTACCGCGAACGCGTGGAATCCCAACTCACAAAAGAGACTTGGTATCAACTCGCTGATTACATCCATGTGCAAAAGCGAATTTATGATGCGCCAAGTGCCGTTGACAGCATTCAGTTAGAGACTCACGAGCAAGATTTATCAATAACAGATGGTGTTGTGATACCTAAACTGAAAGGTAAAGTGGTATTAGCTGAACCTGTCTGGACGATTCCGAGTTTAATTCGTCATTCCGAATGGTTGCACAGTGTGATTCGTGCAACGGGATTAGAGTTAGAGATCATTGTTATTGATGACATTAGTTTTCCTGAGGTAGTGTCTCACCAAGCAGATTTGCTCTTCATTGAGGAAGTCATGGAAGCACCATTTGAATATGGCATCTTCGAATGGCTGTCGATAGCAACTGGACTGCGTTTTAGTTTTGATCAAAGCCAGATGTTAAGCCATAGAGAAAAGGTTCGCAGGGCGATGGCAGATGATCACTCGCTACAGTCTTTATTAAACCTAGAGAAAGCGCTGCGCGATCAGTACCTATATTTGCCTTTGTTTGTTGGCTACGAAGAAGTGACAAAAACACAGCAAGTGCGAGGTGTGCAGGTGAAGAATACAGGCTATAGCGATTTACATAGGTTATGGATTGCTCATTCACACTAGAGTCGGTGTTCAAGATTATGCAAATGTCCAACGCATAAAGCCATCGAAATGATGGCTTTATAAGGGCGTATCGGATTAGAAGTTGTACGACACACTTGCGCCAACAACCCATTGGTTTGCGCTATCAACGATAGAAGAGTCGCTGATACCGCTGCCTAGGCGCGTGTATTGTGTCATTTGGCTTACTTGCCAGTTGTCGTTGATTGGCATAACAAGTTTGTAGCCCACACCATAGCTTACCGTTGAATCACCTTTGTATGCTTTGCGGTTTGCGTTTGCTTCGCGTTGTTTCACACCAAAGTAGTAATCTACGTAGTCTTCACTTTGATAAGTTAGGTTAGCAAAAGGAACAAAATCAACACTACCGAATTTCATGATGTGGAAGTAAGTCGCGCCCGCTAAGTAACCTTTGTAAGCACCGCTGATATCGTGCTGAAGGTATGTAGAAATGACGTTGTTTTGATCCAGTGTAAAGTCTGCGTTTAAACCTAGATCGACGGCGAAACGGCGTTTATCTGTGCCTTTCAGGCTTTTCGCTGTATCACCGTCGCGCATTACACCACTACCTACAAGGTAGGCACTCATGTTGATTAACTCATTGGTGTTACCGAAGAAGCGGTAGTTAATGCCACTTAGGTCGGCATTAAAGTCGTCACCATGGTAACCACCGTTGAGAATTGGTGCTGTATTATGCTTTTGATCTTTGAAAAGATCGCTGCCTTGAGCCACACCAGCTTCTACGTTCCAACCGCCTTCGTTGTTGTAGATGTTACCGTTACGAATGTAAGTATCGCCAGCGAAAGCTGAGCCAGCAGCTGTCAGAGTAAGTAGTGCAATTAATGTTTTTTTCATCATTTTTCCGAGTTGTTCTGTTTTGTTTTGAACACTGTACAAAATGACGTTGTAAGCATCTATCGGCAAAGCGTATGGAAATGTAATGAACAATCAGGGTAAGAAGCAGAATGTTGCTTCAGAATAGAAAGGTTGCTGGAATAGCTTTCGTTAAAACAGCGAAAAAATCCGAGCTGGGGTGGCTCGGATTTGGGGTATTTATCAGGTATTGATACTAACTTCTTACTGTTTCGTTAAGTTGTATAGTGGTGCTAGGTCACCCGTTACTTTTTCGCCATTCATGTCTAGCTTCATAAGTACGTTTTCACCAACAAAGTATTGGTTTGGTGCATCTTCATTTGTCAACGTTACGATGCTGCCATTTGCGTCCCAAGTGAATTGACCTTCAGATTTTGATTGACCGTCTTCTTTGTCTTGGTAGCTTTCTTCAAGTACGTAAGTGCCATCTTGATTTAGTGTGATGGTCATATCGATACCAGCACAATCCGCGCAAGGTAGTGTTCCTTTGTAGGTGCCGTTCCAGTCCAGAGCACTTTGTGCGTTGTGTTCAGAGTCTACAAATGTCTCTTCAGTAATTACCTGTTCTTCTTCTACTGGTAACGTGTCAATTGTCTCAGTCGTAACGTCTGCACTGGTGGTGACTTCAGTTTCCGCTGCCTGAGGTACTTCAACTGCGCTTGTTTCGGCAGGTTTCTCATCTTGACAGCCTGCAAGAATGATTACCGCGCCTGTTAGTGCCAACATTGTCTTTTTCATTTTATCCCTCTTTAAATCAAGATTTTGTATGAAAGTAATAGTAGACATTTATCGAGGATTTGCGTCATCAAAAAGCAATAGAATGATCTAACTATGTCAATAAAACCGGATATGAGCATGAAATTGTCAGGAAAATCAGAACAATGTAAATGTTGCTTTGGGTATCAAGCTTGAGCCCACAGATAAATATCTAAAAAGGGGAGTGGGAGTTGGAGTGAGTTAATTGATAACAGCCCACATTGTTGTGAGCTGTATTATCAACATCATCTAAGAAACGTTATTGAAGCTTGAGCGTGAAGTGCCTCGTTTTGTGCTTCGTTGATCAGAAAACAGCTCCGCAATAACCTGACGATTTAATTCGCCTTTCAAATGGCCGTGCTCATCGATGACGGGCAGTGAATGTTCACACGACATGACTTCAGTCAGCACTTGCTCAATGGCTAAATGTGGAGAGATGATAGGCACCTCTTCATAGATATCATCACGCCAATCTGATAGGTGAGTTAACTTCGCTGCGTTTAGCAATCCTTGCTGTGTTATCACGCCTTGATAGCCTGCATTGGTCTCATGGTAGGCATAATCACGTTTAACACGTTTCATTTCACTCAGCGCATCTTCAATGGTTTCAGCGCGAACACAGTACGAAGGTGGCTGCATCAGCGTTTCGACCGTCAGTGCTCGCGCTCTATTGACGTCTTTTACAAAGGCTTCAACGTACTCATCGGCAGGATGCAGTAAGATTTCGTCCGGTGAACCTTGTTGGACAAGTTCACCGTCTTTAAGTATCGCGATGCGATCGCCAAGTCGAAGCGCTTCATCTAAATCATGAGTAATGAAAATAATGGTTTTGTGCAGCTTCTGTTGCAGCTCTACCAACTGATCTTGCATTTCGCTCCGAATCAGAGGGTCCAATGCTGAGAAAGCCTCGTCCATCAACAGTATTTCGGCGTCGGTAGCCAGTGCCCGTGCAAGGCCCACACGCTGTTGCTGTCCACCCGATAGTTGAGCAGGATACTGGTGCTCATAACCCGTCAGTCCAACGGTTTCTAACCATTCATTTGCTTTTTCTAAGCGCGCCTCTTTATTTATTCCCTGAACTTCTAAACCATATGCGATGTTGTCGATAACAGTGCGATGAGGCAGCAAGCCAAAGCGTTGGAACACCATAGACATCTTGTGACGGCGAAACTGTTCAAGCTCTTTGTTAGAAAGTTGCATGACATCCACCCCTTCTACCAAAATCTGCCCCATGGTTGGATCGATTAATCGGTTGAAGTGGCGAATCATGGTGGATTTTCCAGAACCGGATAATCCCATAATGACAAAAATTTCACCCTTTTGAATTTGCAGGTTGATGTCTTTTAGTCCGACCGTGTGGCCCGTTTCCGCTAAAACCTGCTCTTTACTATGTCCCAACTTAACGCGCTCAATCACGCTATTGGGTTTGGGGCCGAAGATTTTATACAGACCGCTGATTTCGATAAGTGGACTAGTCATGTTTTGAGTCTCCTAAATGAGCTTGAGTGCGTTTCGCATACGCTTGTGAAGCACGGTCAAAAAGGATTGCTAGGGCGACAATGGCTAAACCATTGAGAAGACCAAGAGTGAAATATTGATTGGTAATAGACTTTAGAACAGGCTGACCTAAACCTTTTACCCCAATCATTGATGCGATGACCACCATTGACAGTGCCATCATGATCGTTTGGTTAATTCCCGCCATGATGGTTGGCATTGCAAGCGGAAGCTGAACCCCAAAAAGCCGTTGCCGAGTGCTGGCACCAAATGCGGTTGCGGCTTCCAATACTTCTTTATCAACTAGACGAATGCCCAAATTGGTTAAACGAATAACCGGTGGAATCGCGTAGATCACTACTGCGATAAGGCCAGGAATTTTCCCAATGCCCAATAACATCACAACTGGAATGAGATACACAAATGCCGGCATGGTCTGCATGACGTCGAGTAATGGTGTTACCACCGACTGAATGCGATTAGAGCGCGCCATAGCGATGCCGATAGGGATACCAAGTGCGATGGCAAGCATAGTACATACAGTGATGATACTGAGCGTACGCATAGTGTCTTCCCACATTCCAAAATAGCCAATCAGAATCAGCGAACCAAAACATGCAGCGGCCAGTTTCCAAGAGCGGCTGGCGGCATAAACGAGAGTGGTGCAGACACCTAAAATAATGAACCAAGGTGTAGAAATCAGAAGTTTTTCAAACCAGACAAGAAACGAAAGGAGCGGATCAAACAGAGACTCAATGAGTTCACCATACTCGCGAGAGAAATCTCTGTAGGCGCCGTCGAGTGTTTTGCGAATCGCCCTGAGATCAGAGGCATCCATTTCCGGGAATTCGCTGAGCCAATTTGAGTCAGACATATGTACTTCCTTTTTCTGATATACCTAAGCGCTTTCAAGAAACTTAATTTGGCAAGAAGAGTAGGGCACCTAGGCCAAGTAATGGTCGTTCGACAGGTTCTGTATCGAACGTATTACCCTTTAAGCTCAGACCAATGTTGTCAAACTTCTCTTTTTCGTTCCTTAGGTATACATCCTTTTAAATAAAACAATCATTAGTGTTCAAACTAATGATTTGCTTGGATTATAGTTTTTCTTCTTCAATAAAATGAACACATTAGCGTGTATTTGTATGAAAAATCTGCGCAAACTAACGTTTTTATTATCCGGTTAATTAGAATTGATCTTTTTGTTCGTTTGTCATCAAAATTCCTAAATTATTAGATGTCTAATTAATGTTGATGTATTACGTATTTGTCGTGTTGATTTTTGCAAACTTAGTTTATTGGCATATGCTAAAAATGTTATTGGCATATGCCAGTTTAAGGCGTAATTTGACTCTGTGTTTTTGAGGGACAATGATGGCAAGACCAAAGATAGAAAGACGAATATGCGGACGTGCGGCTCACCATTGCTTTAAGCCCAATGGCATTCCATTTAATCAGTTGGAGCAAGTCGCCATATTACCAGAAGAGTTAGAAGCGCTACGTTTAGCCGACTTAGAGGGGCTTAGCCAGCAGCAAGCTGCGGAGCAGATGGGCGTTTCCAGACAAACTTTTGGTAACACAGTAAAAAGTGCAAGATTGAAAGTCGCAAAAAGTTTAGTTGAAGGTCATGCATTAGTTTTTCCGAATGAGGAGTCAAACTTATGATTTATGCTATTCCTAATGATGGTGAGCGGGTGGCAAACCACTTTGTAAAAGCACCATACATCGCTATTTATTCTGATACTGACGGAATGCTTAAAAACCTAGCGAACATTGCTTCTATGCCACAAGCTGGTTGTAATGCGAAGTCTCAGTTGATTCAGTCTCTACAAGGGTACAATGTGGATGCTGTTCTTGTGCGAAATATCGGTGAACGTGTATTGGCAAAGCTACTTAGCAGTGGTACGCCAGTATTTAGGCTGTCTACTCGTAGTTCCTTGGAAGATGTGCTTGCGGTTCCAAGAGAGCCTTTGATTGAGCCCTCTCAAGGACGCCCATCAAACAATCATAAGAAAAGTGTTCACAAACAAAAAGGTGGCTGCGGCTCCTGTGGTGGCCCAAAATCAAAACCCTCCTTGTTGGCAAGACCTAAAGCGCTACTCAAAGCAACATCTAGCCCTGCTATACTTAAGCTAGAGTCGATGGCTAATAAGGCAGGTTAATATGGTTTGGTTATTTACCTTTCTTGGTTTTCTCGCAATCATTTTGTTGATGTCACTTGGCGTCATTTTTCACAACAAGCGCATTCAAGGGAGTTGTGGTGGTTTGAATAATGTCGGCGTTGACAAGGTGTGCAATTGTGAAACCTCATGCGCAGAACCTGAAAGGCGTTTATATCAAATCTCAGAGCCTAACTCATCACCTGAGCGCTAAGGCTTTTGGCCCATTGCGGCAAGGTTTGCCGAAACCAGTCCAAATATTTGCTGGTCTGCGGATTCTCTCTGGAGACCAGTATGTTGACTACCTCGACAACGATCCACGCTTTTGCTAGTCCGATATCGCGCGCCAATTCTGTTGTTTCACCTTTCTCTGCGCACTCTATATACTTGCCTGCTACGTTCAAGTAATCATCAAATGTGCCCATGCCCTCGATGAGCGGCGCTAAATCTATCGCGACATGCCCTGTAGAAAAGCGTTCCCAGTCGAACAGCACCAGCTCGCCATTTTCGCGCTGTCCCCAGTTTCCAGCATTCGAGTCTCCGGAGATCAAGTTCTGTCCATCGAAAAGATGCGCCGATCGTTGTTGGAGGTTGTGGAAGAACTGCTCTGTCTCTGAGCCCAGTTCAAGTGTAGCGAGTGCTTGTTGAGTCGCTTGTGGTGTCCACTGGTGGCGGTGATAAACACCATCTGATGTTGGTGGAAGTTGGTGCAGTTTGACGAGTTGTTCAATGACTCGATCATCTTCAAGTAAGAATGCTTGCTCGACTGCGTGGGGAACGTATTCAATGTGCAGAACGTTTTTCTGGTCGTCGAATTGAATCAAGCGCGGTACGTGTATTCCAAGCGCGTTAAACTGTTCGGCATAGCGTTGATAAAACGCGACTTCTATTTGAGTAGGGTTACGTTTTTCTATTACTTGGACGCCATCTTTTTCGATGAGAAAAACTTTGGCACTGCCCATTTGGTTGAGTTCTTGCTGCGACACCGGACTTCCTGTCTTCATGTAGAGAGAGCTCACCTTAATCGCTGCACTCACGTTTGCCAATAGCCACGACAAAGTGCCTCAAAAATATTAAATGCAACTGTTTAAATATGATTTTGTCGTTGGTGTCTAAATTTTACACAGTTACGCCTGTACTCCGATAAATTCGTTCTACGCTTACTATTCGTCTTAATAAAGGAGAACCAAAATGGCTGTAATGAAGCAGGATATTCCAAATCGTGTAACGGTTTACCATGACAATATCGATCAAGAACAAGAGCTGAAAAATGCGATGCTGCCAGAGAAACCGCGCTACTTTAACGGTGCTCCGACTTACAAAGCGAACAGCATCGAAGAGTTTGAAAGCAAAATCAGTCAGATAGGTTTGTCTCTCGATAAATAATTTTTCTTTTACCTAAAAGCGCCCTCAAAATGAGGGCGCTTTTTTGTTTATGTGATTGATTTGAATCTTAGGGAATTAACCTTGTTGTGTACTGCCTTGGCAGACCTGTTTTTGCACTGCTGGTGGCGCAGGCTCGTAATGGCTTAAGGTCATACTAAAGCTGCCTTCACCACCAGTGATAGAGCGTAATCGACGAGCGTAATCTTGCAGCTCGTTTACAGGTGACTTGGCTCTGAGTAAGGTGAAGCTGCTGTCGATTGGCTCGGTGCCTTCGATTAAGCCTCGGTTTCCAGATAAATCTCCAGAAACATCGCCAACGTTCGCGGTTGGGATGTGCAGTTCCATCTGGACAATGGGTTCTAGCACAATAGGATCTGCGTTGTTAATCGCATCTAAAAAGGCTTTCTTACCTGCGATGACAAACGCAATTTCTTTCGAATCGACGGAGTGATATTTACCGTCATAAACGGTGACTTCCACATCCTTAATTGGGTTGCCAGAAATCGCGCCTTCCTCTAACGCTTGCAAAATACCTTTTTCAACAGCAGGAATGAGCGCGGTTGGAATGGCGCCACCCACTACTTTGTTGATGAACTTAAATCCGGCACCACGTTCGAGTGGACGAACCTTCAATTGCACTTCACCAAACTGGCCTGCACCGCCACTTTGTTTTTTGTGTCGATAATGCCCTTCGGCAGGTTTGGTGATGGTTTCAAAGTATTCGACGCTTGGTTGGCAGGTTTCGACGTCCAGTTTGTACACGTTCGCCATCTTTTCTAATGCGACTTTGAGGTGAAACTCCCCTTGGCCGCTGATGATGGTTTCGTTGGTGCGAGCGCGATGTTCGATGCGCAGAGAAGGGTCTTCACTGGCAATTTTATTCAGCACATCTCCTAATTTTTGCTCATCTCCACGCTTAAGAGGCTTCAAGCACAAAGAATACATGGAGTCAGGAAGGTCCAACGTTTTGAGTTGAACTCCATCTTCTTCGTGAGAGTCATGAACGATTGAATCGAATTCGAGATCATCCACTTTGGCTAAAACGCAGAAGTCGCCTGCAAGCGCGCGAGGGATCTCGGTTCTATCTTTGCCCTGCAGTTGATATAAGTGCCCAACTTTAAATGCCTTGTTGCTTTCGCCAATATAAAGCAGGCTGCCCGCATTGATTTCACCCTGATACACACGTAAGTAGGCAAGTTTTCCCATATATGGGTCGACGCTGACTTTGTACACGTGTGCGACGGTGTGCTCTAAGGTTTCGCAATTTACTTTGATTTTTTTGCCGTTCTTTTCCAGTAGAGGAGGGTTACCCTCGTTTGGCATGGGCATGATCTCCGCCAAGGTGCGCAGCAGCAACTCGACGCCCGCGCCGGTTTGTGCTGAGACAAAACAGACCGGAATCACATGTCCAGTTCTCAGTGCTTCTTCAAACGGATCATGCAGTTGCTCTGCGGTGAGTTCGGAGCCTTGTTCCAGATACAGTTCCATCAGTTCTTCATCGACTTCGATGACTTGGTCAATTAAGGTCTCATGAGCTTCATCTACCGTTGCAAGTAAGGTTTCTCGTCCCAATTCTGGTTCGAAATAGCAGTCAACTACAGATTCCCCGTCAGCCGAAGGTAAGTTGATCGGCAAGCAGTGGTCACCAAAATGCTCAACGATGTTCTCCATCAATCTTTCTAACTGATTACCGTGGTTATCGAGCTTATTGATGATGATCATCTGACATTTTTGCTGCTCTTTAGCAAAGGTGAATAAGCGATCGGAAGTTTGGTTTAGTGGGGTTTGAGGGTCGATGACAAGGGCAGATGTTTCAACGGCAGGAAAAACGCTGATAGTACGGCCAAGTAACTCGTTTTGTCCCGGAGTGTCGATGATATTGAGCCGGTGTTTATTCCAGCGCAGTGCGACTGGCGTTGCTTCAATACTGTGTTGATATTGGATGGATTGAGGGTCGAAGTCGGTAACGGTATCGCCTTTTTCTACGCTGCCTAAATGGTGCGTGGCATCGCAGGTGAAGAGCAGTTTTTCTATCAGCGTGGTTTTACCGGTCCCGGTTTGGCCGACAAAAGCGATATTGCGTATTTTGTTGATAGGCATAGAGCCTCCTTGCAAGATGGCGTGAAAAACCTACGAATTGCTAGGAAGTGGGTTGTTATAGAAACCCACGCACTGCATTGGAGTAGGGCGGGATTACCGCCTATTCGTTTTCCACGTCATTTTCCGGATGACTCGATGCATAAGACCACCTTCTTGGACTACTGGAATCTTAGCATGCCTCAATAACCATATAATTTATGTGACTTATTTCATGATGGGGCTGATTGTCTTTTAATCGAGATCATAAACTCAGAGGTTCTGACTTTTGGAGCAAAACCTCTGGATTGTTTAGGCTATTTGGAAAGAACGATTTCGCCGTCGCAATAAACCAAGCTTGGCGTTACATCTTGTCCGAGCAGCACCGGGCCATCAAGATCGACAACGCTTGCCTGAGCTGCAATAGGTAACGCGGCTCGCATCGCCAGCGACGTCCCCAACATACAACCGGACATGAGGCTAAAACCGAGTTTTTGGGCGTCGTCGGCTAATAATAGTGCTTCAGTGAGCCCGCCAGTTTTATCTAGCTTAATATTCACCATTTCATATTTGCCAACCAACTGATGCAATTGCTCTCTGGTGTGACAACTTTCATCGGCGCAAAGTGGAATGGGGTGCGGAATGCTGGCGAGTACGTCGTCGCAGTCTTGTGGCAACGGTTGCTCGATCATGGTGATATTAAACGGTTCGAGTTGAGCAAATACCGTCGCGAGGTCGAGGTTTTGCCACGCTTCATTCGCATCTAAGACAATTTGTGCGTGCGGCGCGGCATCGCGTACTGCTGCAACGCGCTCAATCACGTTTTCACCATCCAGTTTTACCTTAAGCAGTTTTGCGCCTTGGCTAAGGTAAGCTTGTGCCTGTTTTGCCATCGCTTGCGGCTTGTCGATAGAAACCGTCATCGCCGTCACAATCGCCTCGGGTAACGTAAAGAGGTCGTGAACCTGCTGCTTTTGGCTCAAAAGCGCGTGAAGATGCCAAAAGGCGCAATCCAATGCATTTCTTGCCGCCCCTGCGGGTAATAACGATTGAAGCTGGCTTTTGAGAACCATGACATCAGCTTCGCCTTTGGCATACAAACTTTGCAGTTCATGCGCGGCGTGAGAAATCGCCTTAATCACCGATTCAACCGATTCACCATAACGAGGGTATGGCGTGCATTCACCTTGGGCGGTCATGCCTCGATGTTCAATTGTCACGCGGACTACGTGGCACTCTGTCCGACTGCCGCGAGAGATGCGAAATGGTGTCGCCATGGCAAGCGTGACAGGTTCTACATGAATTTTCATCTCACTAGTTTTCCCTAAACCACAGTTATTTTCTAAACCGTAAATGTTTCTTAAATCGTAAGGAGCCTATCTGCAACCGCATCAACGCCAAAACGCACAGGGTCGGTGACGGGCACCTGGTATTTGTCGCTCCAATCCTGGCATAACTGGGCTGCATCTTCTTCGCTGATCGCCGAAGTGTTCAAGCAAATACCCACTAATTGAGCGTTTGGATTTGTTAGGCGAGCAGCGGCCAGATTCGCTTCTATCGTTTGTTCAATGGTTGGCAAGCTCACATGTGGTAAGTTGCGGATGTGCGGGCGACCAATCTCATGGCACAGTATCAGAGCGTCAGCTTGTGCGCCGTGAAGTAAGCCCAAACTTACGCCAGCAAATGAAGGGTTAAACAATGAACCTTGCCCTTCGATGATGTCCCAATCGTGATCGGTGAACTCAGGGCTGATCGCTTCTACTGCGCCGGAGATAAAATCGGCAACTACAGCATCAATCGAAATGCCACTGCCTGCGATGAGAATTCCGGTTTGACCCGTTGCTTTGAACTCTGCACGACAGTTTTTACGCTTCAATGCATGCTCAATGGCAAGGGCAGAGTACATTTTGCCAACGGAGCAATCTGTCCCTACAGTAAGTACTCGCTTGCCTGCGCGAGCTTTGCCATTGCCGACCTTGAGCGGGGCATCATAATGGCGAACATCATACAGTTTGGTTAATCCGCGTTGTTCTAGATCGGCAAGAGGATCAAATTCCGCCAAACGTTGGTGCATGCCCGATGCAATTTCAAATCCCATCTCTGCCGCTTCAAGTAAGGTTGCTTGCCAAGCTTCGGGAATGACGCCTCCTGGATTTGCCGTGCCGAGCACCAGCGTTTTTGCTCCTTGCTGCTGCGCTTGTTGTAGTGTCATGTCGGTTAAACCAAGCGATACGGTTTCTGGCGTCAGGCGGATTTGGCCAAGACAAATCTCAGGTCGCCATTGGTATATGCCACGCGCGGTTTTTGCTGCGAGTGGATCGGTTACATCGCCAAGAAAGAGTAGGTAAGGTTGAGCAATTTGCATGATGGTTCCCTTCGTCATCGTTATTGCTCATTAATGTAGCCAGACTGATTTAGGAAACCGAATGCTTATTTGTTAGGCAGGCATAACTTCAGGTTATACCTTTAAACCATTTGTTGTTTTAGGGCGGTGATAAATTGCTTTGTCGCAATGGATTGAGGTGTGTGCTCTGCGAATAAAACAGAGACGGAGAAGGACATATTTGGCTCCAAAGCATGCACGGAAACGGCATTATCTTGGCGATATTGTTTTGCAGTCCAAGGGTCTACAATCGCGAATCCTGCTTCGTTTTTCACCAGTTCAGCCGCCGCGGAGTAGCTGCGGACGGTGATGGCATGTTGATAATGTTCGTCACGCGCCGATAAGGTTTGATGCAGCAATAAGCCCAGAGGGTCTCGGCTATCTAAACCGATAATGGGTAAATCGTGACTGATGAGTTCTTCTAAAGTGACGGTTTTTTCTGTGGGTATCGCTGCGCTTTTAGGGGCAATTAGCGCCAAGTTTTCTTTTAATAACATGTGTCCCATGATCGCTGGTGGCGTTTCTTCACCGAACGCAATGGCGACATCCAATTCATGTTTCAGTAAACCTGAGCACAGCTCATCGCGATTGGCCGTTAAGAGCTCAAAGGAGATGCTGTGCTCTTTCGACAACAACGCGACAGTCGGCGCTAACAAGTGTGCGGCCAAAACAGGCGGAGCACCAACTCGTAAATGTTGAGTTCCCTGTTTGACTTTGTTGGTCAGAGAGCGAAATTGTCCGAGTTGTTGATAGACTTTTTCAGCCTCTGGCAATAAGGCTTTGGCTTCTTGAGTTGGAACGAGACGGCCCTTTACACGCTCAAATAAAGCGAAGCTCAGTTGTTGTTCTGTATGGGCGAGAACTCGAGTGACATTAGGTTGGGAAACGTGCAGTAAGCGAGCCGCGCCTGACACCGTTCCTGCTTGCATAATGGCGTAAAAGACTTCTAATTGCCTTAAGTTCACTGAGATTTCCCTCTGCTCATGTTGGTCACCTCAGAATACCCAACCTTGCTGATAAGCGATAGAGGTAAAAGTGCTGGCGTAAAAAATAGGAAGACGATGTTGGTTGCCTTCCTATCTCGCTTTTTCAATTTCTCAACTTCTCAATTTCTATGCTTCACTTTGCTGCTGCATGAAGGGGCAGGTCGTTAAACGGCTCGACGTCTCGGCTGAGTAATCCCATTAAAATCACTGCTAACACCATGACAGCAGCTGCGATTGCAAAACCGTATTGTGTTAGTTCGTAATGACTCAATATTGCAATCAGGACGTAACTGAGAGATTGAATGGTGGTGGCAAACATGCTGATGCCGCCATCGACGCGACCTCGTTGATGAACCGCTACGGTGTGATGCATCCAGTTGACTCTCGCAATGCGATTTAGCGCGTTAAATACGCCAAACAGCGCCGTAAACAACAAGATGATCTGCGGGCTCATCGTAAAACTCATCCCGATAAGCGCAAAAGAGACCATAACCATCGAAGCGAACATAATGTGGCTATGGGAGGCACGGTTTAGCACTTTGGTGACAATAAAGCCGGTTAGCAACGAGCCGAGGCCAAAACTGATGTTGAACCCTGCAAACCAATCGCCAGAGATGCCTTGTTCAGAAAACCAAATCGGCACCAGTTTGCTCAAATACGTCAATGCAGGATAAGAGAGGCAAGAGAGCAGAATAAAGCCATAAAATCGGGGTTCGAGACGGAATATTTGTTTGCTCTCTTTGAGTTGCGCGATGAAAGCAACGGATTTTGATGCCCTTAATTGTTGAGTATAAGGCGTCAGAATATAGAACATCGCTGCTAACGCAGAGGCGCTGGCCGCAAACAAAGCAAACTCTTTCATGCCCCACACTTCAAGCAAAACAATACCCAACGCGCCAGCTCCGAGGGTCGTGGATTGCATTACAATTTCTTGCTGACCCGAAATTTTCGCATACTCATGGTGCTGATAATTTTCTTGGGTGAAGGCATTGTTGGTCGTCCATGCAAAATTACTCGAAACCCAATACACCAATTGCGCAAAAGCCAGCAACCAGTGTGACTCAAACCCTAACCAATAAGCAATGAACACCACCAAAGCCATACCCGATTGAATCCATTGATTGAGCACGAGTAGTACTTTGCGTGAATGTCGGTCAATTAAAGTGGAAAAGAAAGGCGTTGCTAGAAAAGAAATCGCGGTGCAGCTCAGAGAAACTAAAGCGACGAAAGTGCCCATGTTAGGTTCGGAAAGCATTACCCATGGCAGCGCCATCATGAATAAGCCAGAGGAAATGCTGTCGAAGAAGCGGCCAGCTAAGTACGGCTGAGTTTTATTTTTCATTATGTTTGCCTCTAACTCCCGATGGCTTTCAAAAGGTTGATGTCCAACTGTCTTGTGTTTAACAACCAAGTCGTTCGCGCTGAACACATTATCTTGAGATCGCCGGGGTTTAGCGTTAATTAAGATGGTGCAACTTTAAAACCTCAAGTAAACTTGAGGTAAAGCATTTTTTTAACAAAATTGATACACAGGGAGTCAAGGATGGAAATCAGCGTAGGAGAAGTGGCAAAACGTTCTGGAGTGAAAGTATCTGCCCTACATTTTTACGAGCAAAAAGGACTGATTTCGAGTTGGAGAAATCAAGGTAATCAGCGTCGCTACCATCGTAGTGTGTTGCGCCGTGTTGCGGTGATCAAAGCAGCGCAGCAAGTTGGGTTGTCGTTAGAAGAAATTAAACATGCGTTAGATGAACTGCCGAAACACCAAGCCCCTAACAAAGCGCAATGGGAAGAAATGGCAAGCCATTGGCATGAACAGTTAGAACAAAAGATTCAAAAACTTAAAGCGTTGCAAAACGATTTAGGAGGATGCATTGGCTGCGGGTGCTTGTCGTTAGAAACCTGCGCACTGCGAAACCCAGAAGATGTATTAGGGAAAGACCACTCGGGGTCGAACTTAACGTTAGATGAAGAGTAGCGATTATCTCTATTCTTTGTCGAAACTGTCGACTACGATCGCGCCCATCGAAGCAGGCATTGTGATGACGATAACGCGTTTTATCGCAACCAAAGGCTCATTCATGAGTGGCAGCTTATCAAGACAGAAAAGAACTAACGCTACCACAACGGCCGCAATGAGGTACGCGATAACCACACGAAAAATAAAGATGGATACGCGATTCTTGATGTGGCTTTGAAACACGCTTTGATACGCGAAAAAACTGAGGAAAATGACAGAAAGACTTAACAGCATGAGCAAGTTTGCCATTGGTAGGCTCTCACCCAATCGCCACGCTTCCTCCGAAAATGAGATCGGGACTGCTAGGGCAAAAGCGCCAACCAATACTTGGCTAGCGTCTTCTAGATTAAAGTGGCTGCTCATGCTGTTTATTCCATTATTCGCTTGCTAGATGTAAGAGCTTTTCAAAACGCTCATTACCGTGCAGCAATTCGAGGTCTCGTTCTTCGGCAAGTAAATCACGAATGGATGGGCTGTATTCAATTGCGCGTTCCAAGTCTTCAATAGCTTGCTCTTCGATACCAAGGCGAGAGTATGCACACGCGCGTTGATACAATGCAGGACCGTTGGTGTAATCGACTTCAAGTACGCGGTTACAAATGCTAAGTGCCCAATGGTATTCGTTGATTTCCATCGCTGCGTCGGCTTTGTAAGTCAACGCTTCTAAATCACCTGGACGAATTAATAAGATTTCATCATAGATTTCAATACGTTGTTCTGGAGTTTGAGAGCTTTGTGCACGTAGCCATAAGTTATGGATCTCGTTGATTTTCTCAATCTCTTTGTTGTTTTCGCTGATAATGCGAGTTTTGCGTTTTAAATCTCGCTCAAGGGCGACAAACTTTTTCTCATATTCTTGGGCGATCTTCTCCAATCGTTTATCAGCCATCTCTTTGGTGTTGTGTTTAAACTCGCGCAGAGATTGCCATCCGACAAAGGCAATCAGCGATGCGACACCAGCAATGATGTAGAAGAAGTATGTAACGGTCACGTTGGCATAGTTCAACGATTTATCTGCGACCGTTAGCTCGCGATCGGTGATCTCTGTGATCATTCGCTTTTCTAGGCTTTGATAGTCCTGACGCAGCGCTTTTAGTTCATCTAAAATATAGCGTTCCATTAATGGTCTATCTAACAGATCCGATTCTGAATACTTTTCCTCCGATGCCATTGTTGGCAAGGCAAGTATCAGCGAGAAAAAAATACCAATAAATAAGCGCATATAACGTCCTTTCACGAGAAGAGTACAGATAGACCATGCAACAATAGCAAATAGCACAAACGTTTAGCAAAGTTATTACAAAAGAAATAACAGTCGTCTTCGTAGAAGTCATATTCTTGTTGTTTTTCAGTTTGTTCCTGGTGGTTATTTGTGGTGATATCTTTTATCCTCCTTACGAATTTATGATTAATGGAGTGAGCATGGACGCGCGAGCTAAGGATTACTTAGAACAATTCCTAGAATTATTATCACCAGAACAAAGGGAAGCTGTACCATCAGTCAGTGCTGACTATTATTGTGCCGACGAATACAACGCGAATGTATGCGCAGATTTGGTTCGTATTGGACAGAAAACTGCATCGTGCAGTTTGGAGCTTTGGTATCGAGAACATGGTGAAACCATGCCCCAAGTCGGTCATTTACAAGTAGTGACGAATTGGGATGGGGACCCGGTTTGCGTGATACGAATTACTGACGTAAGTACATGCAAATATGAGGATGTAACCGCAGAGTTTGCCTTCGCAGAAGGCGAAGGTGATAGAACCTTAAACTGGTGGCGTGATGCTCATACTGCATTTTTTAAAGCTGAATGCGATGAGTTGAACATCGATTGGCATGAGAAACGTACGCTGGTTTTAGAGCGTTTTGAAGTGGTGTATCCCGTCAATTAATCTCTGATAGCAGCACTGATTTGAAGTGCTGCTTTCTTTATCGAGAGACCATTTTTAGCGCTTTCGAGCGGTCACACTAAACATGTGCCAATGTTTTTGGCTTCCGACTACAGTGGTCCCGTCTTCATCTCTTTCATGCAATGAAATGAGGTCGTAACCTTCGAATAAGCTTTCCACTTCCTTTTTCGTTAATGCGGTAATGTTTGGATGCATTTCGGAGGTCACCCAGGAGTCTTTCACTCCCAAGAAATCGCCGCAGAAGATACCGCTCGGTTGTAATGCGCTGTCTATTTTTGTCCAGACTTGTTTGAAGCCTTTGTCAGGGCAAAAGAACAAACTGGCATTTGCGATAACCAAGCTGCACTGAGGATAATTAAACTCAGTAAAACAGCACTGCGAAACCGAAAATCGTTTGTTACCTTCAAAGCGTGTTAAACAAGTTTTTATTGCATCTTCATTGCTATCACATGCGTGAACCTTAAATCCCTTTTCGAGGAGAAAGTGGCTGTCTCGACCTATTCCGCAGCCAATATCAAGAGCGACTTTGCCTTCTATCTTAAGTCGATTTACGGCATTTTCCACGCTTGGGCGGTGAGGTTGGCTTAAAATTTTCTGATAGTATTCATTCCATTGCGCTGGCATTGAGCTTCCTTATGTTGGTTGTGCCCCCCAGCCCCAAAACTAGCGTCCATTTTGTTTCGCTTTACTGGGTAGGTTTGCAGTATTGGCAACTGTTATAGCTGATCTTCAATTGGTAATATTCCGGAGAACCAAGCACCCATTTTTCGCCATACTCCTGCTTCTGGTTCGGACTTGTATTCTTCGCCTGTTTTTACGTCGGTCCAGACAATGTCCCCGTCGCGCAGAGTTAAGGCATAGGCGTTACTCGACAGTTGACTCGGCAGTTGTTCTAGAAACATTTGCACATATTCTGGCTGTTCGATAACAACGGCCATTTCGGTATTCAAAGCGGCCGAACGTGGGTCCCAGTTCATCGAACCAACGAAAAGTGTTTTGTTATCAATCGTCATTGCTTTAGCGTGTAAACTTGCTCTGCTACTCCCCGTGAGGCTCCACTTACTTTTGAGTTTCGCGCTCGCTTTTACTTCCCAAAGCTTTATTCCAGCTTCGAGTAATTCTTTTCGATATTTTGCGTACCAACCATGCACGGCAAACACATCGTTAGACGCGAGGCTATTGGTCACAATCGTGATATCAACGCCTCGCTTGGCCGCGTTACTTAATGCTTGAGTACCTACTTCAGTTGGAACGAAATAGGGAGAGATGAGCACAAATGAATCCTCAACACTTTTAACCAGTTCCGACAAATTATCAATAAGTTGGCTCTCTCGGGTTGCGACTTTATCGGGCAGATCAAACCATACTTTCGCTTCTCCCCAGTAGAGCTTGAGTTTGCCTTGTTTTAGATCTTGGTACATATCCAGTTGTGTGAAGTCATAGCGGCCGGTTGAAAACTTTTCCTCTAACCGGAGTTTATTGACCTGCTTTTGAATCGCTTGGTCGGTAATTTGCTGTGAATTCGGTGTAATCCATTCCATTGGTATCGCATAGGCGCTATTCCAGTAGAGGTCGAACTGATCGGCAGTTTGTTGTACCGCCTCACCATAGAGCAGAAGATCAAAATCACCAAACTCAACTTGCGATTCAAAAGAGAAGTATTCATTGCCGATATTTCTACCACCGACAATAGCGGAAACACTGTCTGCAATCAGAGACTTATTGTGCATACGACGATTAAGGCGTTCAAAATCGCTAGCAAGAGCGAACCAACGGGAGTCGCGATACTGATGCGGGTTAAATAAGCGGATTTCTATATTAGGATGTGCATTGAGGGCAGCCATCACATCGTCGTTTCGCTTTTGCATATCGTCAAGCAACAGTCTTACTCGAACACCACGCTTTGCCGCTTCATACAATCGCCACGTTATTAGCTGACTCGTTTCGTCACCACGGTAAATATAGTATTGAAGAACAAGGCTTTTCTGGGTGGACTCGATCAAAGAGGTTCGAGCAAGAAGGGCATCGTGTCCCTGATTTAACGGTGCAAAGCCAGTTATGGACTTAGGGTCTCTCCCGTAAGCTTCAAAGTACTGCGCAAGAACAGAATCCTTTTGATAACCGAGCTGAAAGCTGGTGGACTTTTCACTGGCGTCATTCAACGATACGGATGAGCATGCCGATAAAATAGTGAGCAGCGAGGGGAAGAGCAACTTGGCGAGCGTTTGTAACAAAGCACATTTCCTTGTCTTACAGAGTGTTACCTACTCCAAATTATAGACTTAAGCTGACGCCACATGCACCCAGAACCGTTTGATAACGAGCGATTAATCAATGAATTGCCATAGAGCCTGCACCAAGTTCAACTTTTAGAGCGCAGATAATCATTTATTTTAATTATCATTATGGCCGTATTGGTCATAATCACTAATATCTGGTGATTATGACCAGTAGCACACTGGATAAAATAATGGTTTTTATATAACCATATGATTTTTAATAAATAAATGCTTGGCATGTCATTTGCTGTTTAGAATAAAAGTTAAGTCAGAGCAACTTGCGCAGTTGGTTAATTTTTTGTTAATTTTATTAACTTTGAATTGGCAATAACTATCTAGTTCGCTGCTTAAAAGACTAGGCAAGCGCCGCTTTGATGTTTATTCAAATTCAATTCTCTCACCACCATGCTTACCGGGAGCAATGGACTGAATAAAAGTGTGGTGTTGAAAACAACAATAAAAAAGGATTTTCGATGTTAGCAAAACCCATATTACGTTGGCTTTTACCCTTCGTCGTCGTTGGAGGCTCTTATGCAGGATATGCTGCAATTGCCGCAACTGCGCCGGAAAAAGAGTCAACCAAAGATGCAATTACAGAACCTACTGTTCAGGCTTCTTCTCTTTTTCCTACTGATCACAAAGTGGTGATTACCAGTCACGGTGAATTAGTCCCTTTTGAAAAAACACACCTTTCCGCGCAAGTCAGTGGTGAAGTGATAAGTTGGCACCCGAATTTTGTAACGGGTGGCATCGTGAAACGAGGAGAGGTTCTTTTCACAATTGAAAGCGACAACTATGAAGCGTCGGTTTTACAAGCTGAAGCCGATTTAGCTAGTGCACGCGCAAACTTGATTGAGGAACAAGCGAAAGCCGAAGTGGCAAAACGTCAGGCAAAGAGACTGAGCGATAAGCAAGTGACGGATCTGTATTTACGCAAACCTCACGTTTTGAGCGCACAAGCCCAAGTGAAGTCGGCTCAAGCGGCACTCAAACGAGCAAAAAGAGAGTTAGAAAATTGCAAAGTCGTTGCACCTTACGATGCGCTGGTTGTTGAGCGTGATATTGGTGTTGGTCAATTTGTTACATCTGGTTCTCGAGTTGCCACGTTAAACAACATCGAAGTGGCAGAGGTGCACGTACCCATTGCCGGTTTTGATAGTGCATTTTTACCTGAATCCATTGGTGAACTCACTGCGACAGTGACGCAGCAAGGTGTGTTTTCTACCACTAGAGAAGGTCGAGTAGTTCGTGATCTAGGCATGATTGATAGCGCTACCCGAATGATTAACATGGTCATTCAAATCGCGGACCCATACGGTGTCGATAACCAGCTGCCTCCAATTAAATTCGGCTCCTACGTTGAAGTGAGCTTCACTGGTAAGGAACTTAAGCACATCTACCGCTTGCCACAGGAATTAGTTAAAAACCGTACCGTGTGGGTGGTGAATGGCGATAATCAACTTCAACCCAGAACCGTCACGGTTTTGAGAGCAGAAGGTGAGTTTTTGCTGGTTGGCGAAGGTTTAGAGCAAAGTGATAAGTTGGTACTGACCTTACCAGAGTACCCTCAAAAAGGCATGGCGGTACAAATCGCAAAAAAGAGTGACGACTCCGAAACCGTCGTACAGTAAGTAGGAGTATGTCATGGAAGATACTAAACAAAAGGGCTTAATTGCCTATTTTGCGAATAATCCCGTCGCTGCCAACCTTTTGATGGTGTTCATCATTATCATGGGTGTGGTGAGTTTTCTCTTTATTCAAAGGCAGATGTTTCCGAATATTGAGGTGAACTACATTGATGTTCGTGCGACTTATCCTGGCGCTTCTCCTCAAGAGATAGAAGAGAGTATTCTCGTTAAGGTCGAGGAATCGATTAAAGACGTCACCGGGATTAAAAAAGCAGTCTCAACGGCCTCTAGAGGTAGCGCGTATGTTTCCATCGAGGTAGACGTTAATGCCGATATCAAGCGTGTCTTAGATGATGTAAACCAACGTATTGATACCTTGTCTAACTTACCAGCGGGTATGGAACCAATCAATGTCTACCAAGTTGAATGGCGCCAAGATGTAATTGAAATGGGGTTAGTTGGGGATCGACCGCTCGAGGAGCTTAAACCGCTTGCTAAGCAAATCGAAGATGAATTACTTCAGTTAGAAAACGTCATGCTGGTGTATCTGAGTGCGCCAGAAGAAGAAATAGCGATTGAAGTTGACCCACTTGTTCTTCGTAAATACGACCTGACGTTGAGCGATATCAGCAGCGCGATCAGCCGTTACTCAGCCAACTTTTCTGCGGGCGAAGTAAAAACAAACTCAGGGATGATTGCAGTAAGGATTGAAAACCAATACTACCGTGGTGATGAGTTTAGAAATATTCCTGTAAAGCTTGGCGCAAATGGTGCGAAGGTGTTACTGCAAGATATCGCCACGATCAAAGATGGCTTTACGGAAGAAGAGCGCTATTTTGAATACTCAGGGCAAAATGCGATCTACATGTCTGTTGAAGCCACTCGTGATCAGAACATTATCCCTGTTGCACAGTCCGTTCGTAATTATATTGAAGCAAAAAACAAGACATTACCGCAGGATGTTAAGCTCAAAGTCTTAGTTGATACGACTTATTATTTAAATGGGCGTCTCGACATGATGTTGAAAAACTTGCTGCAAGGCGCTGCATTAGTCGCGATTATGCTGACCATTTTCCTACGTTTCCGCTTGGCTATGTGGGTAATGATTGGGCTACCTGTCTGTTTTCTCGGTGCCGTAATGATGATGCCTGCATTAGGAATCACGGTAAACATCGTGTCTCTTTTTGCCTTCATTATGGTACTCGGTATTGTAGTTGATGACGCCATCGTGATGGGAGAGAGCGCTTACAGCGAAATTGAAGAAAAAGGCGGTGGCGTCGAAAACGTGGTTCGTGGTGTAAAACGTGTTGCCACACCAGCCACTTTCGGTGTGTTAACCACAATTGCGGTGTTTGCCCCTTTCTTGTTGTCTAGCGGTATTGATAGCGCTTTCTTTTACGGCATTGCTGGTGTCGTGATTCTGTGTTTGATCTTCAGTTTGATTGAATCGAAGCTGATCCTTCCTGCACACCTTGCGCATACTCATTTTAAGCCAGTTAAACCAGGTGGTTGGCGTGACCGATTTAACCAACGTTTTTTTGGTTTTGTAAATGGTCCATATCGGAACTTTGTAACAACATGCACCCATTGGCGCTGGACAGTGTTTGCGGTGTTCTGTGGTTTACTGCTGATCAGCGCGGCTTTGATCAACGCGAATTATGTTCGGGTGATCCCTAACCCTAAAGTGCCGACTGACTATCCTGCGATCACTATTGAAATGAATGATACCGTTTCAAGTGAGCAGACAATCAGTGCACTCAAGACTATTGAACGTGTCATGCAAAAGATCGAATCTGAGACCATTGCAGAACATGGTCAAGGAATGATTCGTGATGTGCTGTCGTACAACAGAAGCCGCACCGAAGGTCGTGTATTAGTACCTCTGGTTGATGAAGAGTTACGCCCGTTCAATACATTTGAACTGGCTCGACGTTGGCGTGAAGCTATGCCTGTTATTCCAGGTATGAAGAGCATCAAAATCCGCGAGCAGAGTGCGGGTGGTGGTGACAGAGATGAGTTTGGCTACTTGTTGTTTGGTTCTAACATCAATGAGCTCAACGAGGCTGGGCGTTACTTGATAGAGCGTTTACAGCTGGAAGAAGGGTTATATGATATTTCATCTTCTATTGATTCTGGAAGCAAAGAAGTACTCCTGTCTCTTGCGCCTGTAGCGTACGATCTCGGTCTGGATCTCACCATGATCGCAGAGCAAGTTGGTGGCAGCTTTTATGGTGGCGAAGCACAGCGCATTATTCGTGATGGTGAAGAAATTAAAGTTATGGTGCGTTACCCGCAACTGACGCGTGAAGCATTCTCATCATTGCGTTACGCCGTGATTACCACACCAGCAGGTAAGAAGGTCATGCTAGGTGATGTGGTGAAGATCAACGAGCAGCCGGGCGTGAGTAGCATTCGACGTGAAGGCGGGTATCAAACCGTTTATGTCTATGGTTCGATAGACGAAGAATTGGTTGAACCTCAAGAAATCGTGAAGGTCATTGACGACAATATCTTACCGGATATGAAGCAAGCGTTCTCGAGTGTGAAAACAGAATTGGGTGGTGATATTGAAGAGCAGGCTGCGCAGCGTAATGAACAGATTTTGTTCTTTATTGCAGGTATGATCATCGTCTACATCTTGTTAGCTGTACCGTTAAAAAGTTATACCCAACCTTTGATTGTAATGTCCGTCATTCCGTTTAGTCTGACGGGGGCGATTTGGGGCCATTTCTGGCTAGGTTTAGACATCAGTATGATGTCGACATTTGGTTTGATCGCCGCTGCTGGCGTGGTTATCAACGACTCTCTGGTTATGACAGATTACGTAAACCAAGTGAGAGAAAGGGGTATGAACATCAAACAAGCGGTTGTTGAGGCGGGTTGTGCTCGTTTTCGAGCTATCACGCTCACCTCAATAACGACGTTTGCGGGTGTATTGCCGATAATGTTTGAAACGAGTTTGCAGGCGCGTTTTGTCATACCGATGGCTGTCGCTTTAGGCTTTGCGGTGTTGTACGCAACGGTTCTGACTTTAGTGTTGGTGCCTTGTTTGTATTTAATGCTTGAAGATATTAAAAATATTTTCAGATCGATTAAGAGGTTTATCCATCGTTTGATTAATCGTTTCAGAAAGTCGCCAGTGACGTCGAGCGTTGAAGCAAGCGTATCGAGTTAACAAGCTTGGTATTAACGATTAGGAGCAGCCTTCGGGCTGCTTTTTTGTTTCCGCATTTTGATTCAAAGCGATTTTTTAGTGGGCAGTTACGTAATTATCTGATGAGAAAACTGCCTGACAAAGCATTTCTAATGTGTATGTTTCTAATGTTTTAAATTCGTATGGTTAATTTGACACTTGGTTAGCGAAATTTACCAGACGAAGATAACGTTGAATATGAGGGTTTGTTTAAGTTGTTGAAAAATAACAAAATAAAAGTTGGCATCGTATGTGCAATATATAAATTGTAATTAAAATTAACTGCTAATCCTCAAGGAGCTTATTATGAAAAGCGTATTTCTATCTACTCTAAGTCTTATTGCTGTAATGTCATCACCAATCGCTGCTGCTAACACTTTAGACAAAGAGGAGTGGAGCTCAGATTTACGTCAGGACTTTTCTGAAATGAAACATGAAGCTATAGCAGATATTCAGCAAATGAACATCGATGCCATTCACGCACGTGATGAGCGTATCGTGAAAAACATTAAAGATGATCAAGAACAGTTAGTAAAGGTAACGTGCCACAAAGAGAAAGCAAGCAAGTCATAAACGCCGCTAAAAGAGACTAACAGACGAAAATGAATCCAATACGAGTTCGGTGTTAGTTAGCAGTAAGCACTGACCTTGTTGCTCTACTTGCCAGCCTTTTAAGGCTGGCTTTTTTGTTTCTCATTTCATGGGTGGAGATCAGATCCTCAAGCTTATTATCAATAGTTGGCGTGTTTGATGAGCTATTGCTGGATGGAGCGGATGTAACTTTCAAAAGTGTAGATTTCAGTAAAGTGGAGGTGATGTTAGATATTTAAAATTTAGAAAAGATCCGATCTCCTTTTTGACCTTCATAATACCTTAGTATGTGGCTTACCTTTACTTGAATTAGAACTCATATTGCAGGCTCTCGTTTAAAGGTATTGATGCATATTTGAAGAGTAAGAGATAGACATATGAGTTTTATTAAAATGTGTAAAGATGGTTTTAGAGGAAAGCCGGATTTCTCTGACTTATTACATAATGCGTTCCAGATAGATGACTTAGTGCTGTCATTTGAGTGTCCGAACAACATATATGAAGGACATGTATACCAGGATCTTGTTAATTTAGAACAGTTCGATGTTGAATCAAAAATAGAGAGGCATGAAAGGTTTGTAAAGTTAGCTACGGTATATTTTTTGTTTCAGAAGAAAATATTAAACCCTTTGCTTCCTATTAACAAACAAGGTGGATTATATATTAGGCTACGGGTTAAATCTACTGGAGAAGATATTGATAATATTAGTCAATTGTCCTCATTTTTAGAGAGAGAATATTATGATTTTTATCATGCCCCGGAGCAAAGTGAAGGCTCTATGAGGGGGTATCATACAGACTTGATGAAAGAATTGACTAAGCGTGCGAATAAACAATGGGGAGAAATTCCAGAAAGTGAAGACCGAAAAAGAGAAAAAGAAGAATATTTAATTAGAGGTTTCTTAAGTGGTTATCCACCAATAAAGTGTGAGATAGTTGAAGTTGGAAAAAACAAATACTCAAAATACTCAGAAGGTAATCTTAAGTATAAGAGTGAATTACGAAGAGTATACAATTTACCCATAAAAAATGAATTCTACCTGAGCATCGAGTTTTGGTATAAGTACGAATCGATGTTTGCTAAGCAGAAGTTTTTAGATTGGGTGAGAAGTGCGGATGAAACCTTTGAAAAAAAAGTATTGGAATTACTGGATTTGTCTCCGCTCATCGACTCGTATACAGCCAAAGCGGTAAAGGGATTGAACGAAAAAACTAAGGCAGAGTAACACAGCGTCAAGAAAAGCTAGCAAAGTATGTAGCCATGAGAGAAAAATGAATCAAATTGGATGCCTATTTACCTTTGTACGCCATGGCGCATATAAGGCCAATGGATTTAGTATAGAGCTTATCACAAATATCAATACATATTTAAATAACAAGAGATATAAATATGAATTTTATCAAAATCTTTAAAGATGGGTTTAGAGGGAAACCAGATTTTGCACACTTGTTACATAATGTATTCCAGATAGATGACTTAGTACTATCATTTGAATGTCCGAACAATATATATGAAGGTCATGTATACCAAGATTTTATTGAATTACAACGGTTCAATATTGATTCAAAAGTAGAGCGGCATGAAAAGTTTATAAAATTGGCCACGATTTATTTCTCTTTTAAAAAGAAAATAATAAATCCACTATTACCAATCAATAAACAAGGTGGTTTATATATTCGGTTAAGGATTAAATCTTCAGATGAAAATATTACTAGTGTTAATCAACTATCCTCATTTATAGAGAAAGAGTACGTGGATTTTTATCATGCTGTAGAGTCACCTGACGGTTCTCAAAAAGGTGATCATACAGAGTTGATGAATGATGCCATTGCGTACGCAAATCATCGTTGGGGAATAGACCCGATAAACGAAGAAAAAAAGAGAGCGAAAGAAGAGTTCCTTGTAGGAGAGTTTCTTCGTGGTTATCCTCCAATCAAATGCCAAAATATCAAGATTGGTGAAAATACATTTTCAAAATATGTAGAAGGAAATTTGGAGTATAAAAAAGACTATCGAAGAGTGTACAATTTTCCTATCAAAAATGAGTTTTACTTTAGTATTGAATTTTTATATGAAATCGAGCCTATATTTGCTCAAAAAAAGTTTTTAGATTGGGTAAGACACGCGGATGAAATCTTTGAAAAAAACGTTTTAGAGTTGCTAGCACTGTCTCCGCTTATTGATTCGCATACTACCTCCAAATCCGAAAGGTTGGCAAAAAAAGTTGATCCAGAGCGTTCATACTTAACTTAAAGAAAAAAGCCCGCGAAGAATGCTTTCACGGGCGAAAAAAGGGCACCAAATTGGGTGTCTATTCATTTTGGAGGTGGTCGAACGTCCATATAAAACTGACAATAGGCTTGGTGAGAGGCTTACCACCAGCGCGACCAACGAGGCTAAAGTTAACATTGTTGTAATGATTGTTAAAATGTTAATTCTTCAATCAATGTTTTCATTATCGTGAGTTTAAATTGTGAATGTGTTGCCTACGTGTATTTTTACTCTGTGAAATTCCGTTTTTGACAATAAGACATATTATAAATCTTGTGTTGGTTATTTGATTTGGTTATATAAAACTCAACATACTTAATCCTTAACTGTTCATATTCACACTTAATGAGACACAATAACCCTCTGTTTGTTAAGTGATTGTGTGTTTTTTAACGCATTGGTATTGAACAAAAAGCGACCTAAGCCGCTCTTGTGCATTTTGATAAGTTTACTTATCAGTCGTTTTAGATTTCTTCGTGCTTATGGACTAGGCCGAAGTCAGCTAAAATGGCATACGCAGCAGGGATCATAAACAACACCAGCAGAGTGGATGCAAAAATACCAAACACGATGGAGATAACCAGTGGTTGAATAACCTGTGCTTGCAAACTGGTTTCAGTCAGTAATGGAAGCAAACCTGCTGCAGTGGTCATTGATGTTAGGAATACTGCTCTAAAGCGTTCCCGACTGGCTTTGACTACCGAGTCGTGCACATTATCTCCTTCATCGACATGATGGCGTATGTACTGAACTAACAGAATCGAGTCATTCACCACAATCCCCGCTAGTGAGACGAAGCCCATCATACTTGGCATACTTAATGAGTGACCGAGTAGGATGTGTCCCCATACCACACCAATAAAGGCGAGTGGAATCGCGAGCATGACGACGAATGGTTCCAAATAACTGCGGAATTGGTAACTCAGAATCGCAAACACGCCAAACAAACCAAGCAAGAAGCCTTTACCCATTGATGCGCCAGTTTCTGCGGTATCTTTGGCTTCGCCTTCAAAGTCGAAGCGAAGACCAGGATACTTTTGCATAAGCTTTGGTGCTTCATCCTGTTGGAACTGACGAATAATGGCGGTTGAGTTGGCTTTCGTATTGTCGATATCGCCGAATACGCTCACAGTGCGCAAGCCATCAATGCGCTGGATTCTTACGTAATTACGCTGGAAATCCAAAGTCGCAATGGTCGCGAGTGGAATTTGACTACCATCGGACAAGATAATTGGGAAGTTTGCCAATTGCTGTAAGTCACCGGCTTGTGCTTTATCGAGGCGAACTTCGATGGAAATGTTTTCTACCCCAACTTGGATTTCGTCTGCGGTTTGGCCAAAGAAAGCCGCACGCAATTGATTGGCGATGAGCTGGCCGTTAATCCCGTAAGCTTCTGCGCCCGGACGCAGTTTAACCAAGACTTCTTCTTTACCCATACGCATGTCATCCAACACGCCATGGACACCGTCAAACTCATTCAAGTATTGCTGAATGTCGATAGAGGCTGCTTTAAGCGCATCCAGATCATCATGCTTCGCTCGAATCTCAATCGCCCGGCCACCCGGTCCCATGGTCGGTTGTTTAAATACCAACGAGATAGGATCGGCAAGTTCACCAATGTCTTCGCGCCATGCATCGATAAATTCATCGATGAGTGTGTTACGACTCTCGGCTCCCAGCAAATCCAGACGTACCGTGGCTATATGAGGGCCAGATTCATTCGCATCGGCATTGGCGTTGAATTGACTGGTGATGTGCAGAACCAATGGATTGCCGTCTTCCACTTTTTCTGTCCATTCTTTATCTAGCTTTTGAGCGGAAGCGACGATCTTATCGACGACGGCTTCAGTTTGAGACAGAGAAGAACCCGGAGGGAGAATAATGCGCGCTTCTGCAATATCGCCATCCAGTTCAGGGAAGGGTTGAAACTTGAGCAAACCACCGACTAACGTGGCTGCGGAGATAAGAAGCAAGGCAACCACACCACCCATAAAGGCATAGCGATACTCGACCACTTTATCCACTGCGTTGACCAAGGTGGTGTTGCGAAAGTTTTCAAAAGAAGCGAGCAGCTTTTGTTTGAACTTCAGTGTTTTTCGCTCTTGCTTTTGTTTATGCAGGGAATGAGAAAGGTGGTTAGGTAGGATCAAGAAGGCTTCCACCAAACTCAAACTCAAAACGAGGATCAGAACTTGAGGAACTGCTTTAAGTACCGCACCCATTTCACCTTGCAAGAACAACAAGCTACCGAAAATACACACCGTGGTTAGGAAGGAAGAAATTACCCCCGGCAGTACCTTTTTCACGCCTTTAATTACGGCATCATCGATCTCTTCTCCTCGGTCGAGGTGAGCGGCGATCGATTCGGCAATAACGATGGCATCATCCATCATGATACCGATGGCCATGAGTAACCCGACCAAAGACATGATGTTGATGGACAGGCCAAGTTGCGCCATCAAAAATAACCCACCTAAGAAGGCAACGGGTAAACCAGCTGCGACCCAAAAGGAATAGCGAAAACTAAAGAACAACCACATGGTGGCGAAGACCAGAATGATACCTTGCCAACCGTTTTTGACCATCATGGTCAGGCGATCCCAAAGCACGGATGAAAGGTCATTGGTCATTTGTAGCATCACACCGTCTGGCGCGATGGCTTGTTGTTCTTCGACAAATTGAGCAACACGTTCTTTAATGCGCAGTGCATCGTCTTCTTTGTTTTTGCTGACTTTTAGTAGGGCAGAAGGGTGACCATCAAAGAGGACTTTCTGTTCGTCCAATTCAAATCGGTCGGTAATCGTCGCAATGTCTCTTAGACGGATGATTGAGCCATTTGTACCAGAGCCCACGACAATAGTCTCAAGCTCTTCTGGCGTCACGCGTCGTTCGTCAAAGCGGATCAGAAAGTTCTTATCTGGCGTTTCGACATTACCACTTGGCAACTTGACGTTTTGACGACCAATCTGCTCCGCAATATCACCAACACTCAAACCAAGTTGTCGGATAGCTTGAGTGTCTAACTCTACTCGGTATTGGTGGTCAGAGAAGCCAGCAACTTCAACCAAAGAGACATCGTAATCGATTTTTAACGTGCGTTTAAGCTGTTCGGCATACGCTTTTAGCTCTGGCCATGTGGTATCTGCGGTGATCGCGACATCCACAACTGGCTCGTTCCAATCGAGCTCTTGGACCACAGGAGATTCAATCTCTTGTGGGAAGTCGTTTATCGAGTTGATCTGGGTTTGAACATCAACCAACATGCGCCCAATGTCGGCTTCTTCATTCAGTTTTAAGATAAGACGCGCAGAACCCTCAATCGCTTCACACTGAGTTTCTTTAATGTTGGCAAGGCCATCGACAGCATCTTCCATTCGGATACAGATGCTCTCTTCTACCTCTTGAGGGGAAGCGCCGGGGTAAACCACACCAGCTAGGATGTAGGGCGGATCAAACTCAGGAAAAGTTTCACGCTTAATCGTGGAAAGTGAAGAAATTCCCAATATCAGCAGCGTTAGCATCAGCAAGTTGGCTGCTGTTGGATGCTTGGCGAAGAATCGGATCATGAATCAGACTCCTCAATAGCCGTTTCTGACTGTTCAGGTGACTCTTTCAATAGCATGCCGTTAATCGCAGGCAGCAAATCGTTGATGATCAGCTTCTGACCTTGCTCTAGTTCACCATCGATCACCACTTGGTTATTGCGACGATATAACACTTCAACCGTGACGACTTGCAGACGGTTGTCATCTCCCATCAGGTAAATCTTATCGCCATGAAGCGCACGCTCTGGGATGACCCAACTCGGGTTCTCTTGTCCCTCAATTAAGGCACGCACAAACATGCCGTTCACCAATGGAGGCGCAGACGTTGGGTTTAATGCACGGTAGTCTTGTTCAATTTCCAGAATCACACCGGCAGTCGCTTGGCTTGGATCAACCGTTTCACTGATGCGTGCAACTTTCGCAGGCCAGCTTGCAGAGAGGTTACCGCTGCTGAGTTCAATGTTGGCATGAATTGCATTCATATCAGGTTGTGGAATACCAGATTCATCGCGGACAAACTCACCGATGCTCGCCGCCAAAGTTTGCATGTCATGAATGGATAGTTGAGCTTCCACTTCCATGACATCAATACCATGTCCTGTCACCATGGTTTGTTGGAGGTTAACCACTTGCTTTTTCTCAATTTCTACGTCAGCAATACGCAAATCGTAAGGAAGCGTGATGATGGTTTTATCAAGCGAGCGTTCGGCCTCATCCACTTTTGATGCATTAACTTTAACTAGGGCTTCCGCGACTCGTTTCTCATCCGGCATCAAACCAATTTGATTTTCAATATCCAGTACTAACTTACGTTGAGAGAGCGCGCTTTGCTCTTGCTGATCTACATCCGATTGTGAGGTTAAGCCTTTCTTACGCAGGTTTTGTTTACGGTCTAACTCTTTGTTGGCGATAACCAGACGGTTGGCCTCTATCTTGAGGGTGCTTTTGAGATTCGCTTCTTCTTGGTTCAGCTTAGCCAGAGAGGTTTGGGCAGATTTGAGATCGGCTTGAGCTTGAACCAGTTTCAATTCGTAATCGAGTGGATCGATGCGCAAGATTTCCGTTCCTGCTTGCAGTACTTGTCCTTTTTCCAGTTGCGGATGACGGTACACCACTTTACCTGTCACTTCGGCTATCGCTTTCCACTCAACTTTCGGAGCGATTTTGCCAAAGCCAATAGCAACAGGCGCAATGGCTTTGAGCTCAAGAGGAATTGTCTCGACCAACCGTGCACGATCTCCTGCGGGTTTTACGGGCAAATCTGGTTTGAGGCTAATCGCCAAAAACAGAATGACGACCCCCACCGCAAGAGCAGGAAAGAACAGCAGCTTTTTATTTATTTTCATATTGGTCGCCCGAGTCTAAAAATCCATGTTTCATCAGTTGTATGTTGTGTTCGAATAATCGGTTCAAGAAGGCTTCAGAAAGTTCAATGCCATGAATGGCAAGCAGTGCTGGTGGTGCCATAAAAGGAAACACCATCAAGCTGATGTAAGAGACGCGACAAAGTTGAGGGTCGGCGTCTTTTCGTAAAACGCCACTGTCGATCAACTTATCAAAGATCACGCCTTGCATTGGCTTGCTGATATCTGCGAAGACTTTTTCGAGCAGTTTGCGTTGGGTTTCCGATGGGGGCATATTCATAACTTGGGCAACTAAGCGTGGGAACTGTGGTACCTTGATCATTTCGCGGTAGTAGGTGCGCATTAGATCGAGAAAGTTTTGCTCGTTACTGTTGGATACCAACGTCTGCATCTGCTTTTGCATCGGTGACAGTGTTTCGCGCAACATGGTCTCGAACAAGCCTTCTTTGTTGCTAAAGTAGTAGCGAATCATCGCCACGTTCACGCCTGCTTTCTGCGCAACTAGGCGAGTAGAGACCTTGTCATAAGCCATAATGGTGAAGAGTTCGCGCGCGTGGAAAATCAGTTTTTCCCGTGCGTCGATATTATCTGTGGGTCTTCCCGCCCTTCGATGCGCTTCCGTCACAATCTTCTCTCAAAATATTAAACATTTGATTAATTATAAGACGCTGATTTCTCATGCGACATGTGAAAAATTAATCAGTATTTAATCAAGTGATTAATTTGTGATGAAGAGAAGTAAAAAAGAGCAGAAAGAACTGCTCTTTGAACAAATAGAAAAGTATTTACTTAGGAAGAACGGCCTTTTGAGGCTAGATCACCCCCAACTTAACACACTCCAATTCGGTCTGTTGGCGTGTTCTTTTAGTTGTGGGCATGGATTTACCAGATAAGCGTAGTTCGCGTATTCACAAAGCGGTAAATCGTTGATTGAATCGGTATAGAAATGGATTTCGGAATAAGGCTCAGGCTGATTTTCTAGCCACTGTTTTAATCGCGTGACTTTGCCTTCACGATAACTCGGGATACCGTCGATTTCAGCAGTATAACGGTTGTTTTTCTCGATTAAATCAATTCCGAGTGCGGTTGGAATATTAAGACGGCGACCAACGGCTTCCACCAAAAAAGTGACGCTGGCAGAGATGATAACCATATCTATACCATCACGAGAAAGTTGCTCAATCAGGGTTTTGGCTTGAGGGAACTGTTTAGGCAAAATATGGCTTTCAACACATTCTTCAACCAAGGCGTTTACTTCTTCAATCGGCATGTTTTCTAGTGGCTTCATGGAGAACGCTAGGTAATCTTCCATGTCCATTTTGCCTTTAGAGTACAAGGCCATTAGACGCTGATCTTCCTTAATAAATAAAGGATCAGTCGCGATGCCTCTCTCAACCATAAACTCGTTCCAAATCATTGCGCAGTCAGCGTTTATTAGGGTTTCATCCATATCAAAAACATACAAAGGTTTGGACATGTTTAGGCTCTCACTGGTTGAATTTCGTTTAGGTTAAAGAGTAGCTCTAGTTGGCTGCCATTCGCTAGTAAGCGTTCTGAAGAGCGGTTAAGTAAGTCAACAGTGAGCTCACACTCTTCAACGTTCACTTGATAGCGAATAACATTACCTAGAAGCTGGTGGTTGGTGATCGTACCTACTTGTGGCGCTGAGATGTGGCTATCATATTGACGACCTTGCTCTTTTACATATATAGACTCTGGGCGAATCGCTACTTTCCATTCGGTATCAATGTTGAAGAGTTGCTTGGCTTTATTGGCCTCTACAAGGTTGTAGTGCCCCATGAAACCGGCCACAAACTCGTTAGCAGGATGAGTATAAATTTCTTCAGGTGTTCCTGCTTGAACAATTTCCCCTTTACTCATTAGGAAGATACGATCAGACATAATCATCGCCTCTTCTTGGTCATGAGTTACGAAGATAGTGGTGAGATTCATCTCTTTCTGAATGTCTCGGATTTGCTGACGAAGGTGTTTGCGGATTTTGGCATCAAGCGCAGAAAGTGGCTCATCAAGCAATAATATGCGAGGTTTCACCACCAACGCTCGAGCGAGTGCGACACGCTGGCGCTGACCGCCAGAAAGTTGATGCGGATAGTGTTTTTCTTTACCTGCCAGATCCACCAGTTTGATGACTTTAGCCACTTCACGTCGAATATCATCATTCGCAAGCTTTTTCATTTTTAAGCCAAATGCAATGTTGCCTTCGACGGTCATATTGGGAAACAGCGCATACGATTGAAAGACCATCCCAATACCACGCTCTTGCGGGACTTGATGCGTGATATCTTCTCCGTTTACCCAAATCTCGCCTCCATCGACAGGGTTAAGCCCAGCAAGGCTGCGAAGTAGTGTCGATTTACCACAACCGCTAGGGCCCAAAAGCGTAATGAATTCACCTTGCTCGATGTTAAAGTGAATGTCCTCAAATACGGTGTTATCACCAAAACGTTTAGTCAGATTTTTCGCTGTTACGTAGCTCATTGTTTGACTCCTCGGCTGAAACGACTTGCCAACCAAGTCAGTAAAAAAATAAATAGGAAGTAGGTCATCACTAAGGCAGACGTAAAGTGGCCGCTCGTCTGACGCATGTTATACAAGTAGATTTGCAGGGTTTCATAACGTGTGCCGACTAAAATATTGGCGAACACAAACTCTCCCAATAGAAATGAAAATGAAAGGAAAAGCGATGCCATCAGTCCTTTTTTGAGGTTAGGTAAAATGACCATCAAAAACGCTTTGGTTGTGCTTGCTCCTAGCAAGTGTGCAGCGTCCATTAAATCGTTAAGGTTAATTGCTTCGAAGCTATTAGAAATCGCACGATACATGAACGGTAACGCGATGGTGAAGTAAGTACCTACTAGAATCCAAGGAGTACCGATAAGGGAGATTTCACTGTCAGCATAAAGTTGAAGCAAGCCGACGGAGGACACCACTGGTGGTACAGCGAATGGTAGCAAAATCAATACGTTCATGAGCTTATCGAGCTTCGGAAAGTAGTAAAACACCACGAATATCGCTGGCAGAACCAGAAGCACACTGAGGGTTAGCGAAGCAATACAAATAAACAGCGAACGCCCAAACGCTTGCAAAAAGCGTGGGTCGGTCAGCAATTTAACGTACCAATCAAAAGTGAAACCATCTGGAAGCACCGTGGCACCCCAGCGTGATGAAAGCGAATAGACAAAGGTCGCTAAAATCGGGATGAGCATGATCCCAACAATGGAATAAACCACCGTTTTATGGAATCGAGTATTAACGTTGTTCATGACTACTTCCTACCTGCATAGCTTTTCGAAATGAGCCATTGGTTAATCACTGTGATAAAGGCAAGTAACGCCATTAGAATCACCGAAATTGCAGCGGCGAGATTAGGTTCAAGGAACAGGTCTCCCGATACCAGACTCGCAATTCGAATTGTGATGACGTTATAGTTACCGGAGGTCAGCGCATAAACACTCGCATAAGCGCCAATTGCGTTGGCTATTAAGATAATAAAGGTACCGAATAAGGCTGGTGAGAGCACTGGCAGCGCGATTTTCGCCCAATACTGTGATGTTTTGGCTCCCAGTAGCGCAGCAGCAGCTTGCCAATCATCACTCAACGCGTCGAACGCAGGGTAGAGCAACAATACCGCCAGCGGGATTTGGAAGTAGATGTAAATGGCCAGCAGGCCCCATTTACCATAAAGGTCGAAATCACCGAGTAAGCCATACTGCTTGAGCAAAAGGGTAATCGCCCCATTGGTGCCCAAAATAATAATAAAAGCGAATGACAGAGGTACGCCTGCAAAGTTGCTGCTCATGTTCGTAAACGCAATCACACCGTCGCGGACTTTAGAATCGACTCTGCGCAGAGAAGAGACCAACAGAGTCGCAATGGCTAAGCCAAAAATGCTCGACCATACAGCTAACCACAAACTGTTGCCAAACGCCTGCATCATAAAGGCGGAGTCGAGCACTTCAATGTAGTTATCGAAGGCAAACTCGCCATCGTAGATAAAGCTGTTTAACAGTACCCAAATCATCGGTGCGAGTTGAAATAGATAGAAAAACAGTGCGAAAGGCGCCAACCAAATGGCTGGCTTAAAGCGCTTTAACCAAGTACTTGCCAAATTTGAACGTGATTCGCTGGAGCTTGGGGAGAGGACTGAACTTCTCATAGTGCTAACAATTCCTGAGTGTATGGCTTCGTGTGGTCAAGGTTTAGTAATTGACAAACGGTGCCACAAATATCAGTTTGCTTAATATGACAATCTTGATGGGTAAACTTATCACCAATGACAAACAGGGGAACTTCTCGCTCTTCAGGTAAAATCCCACCGTGAGAAAGATCGTTGTTCATGCCATGATCGCTGGTCACAATGATTTGATACCCATCAGCAAGCCATTGATCGATGTAGTTGGAAAGAATAATGTCTGCACCTCGCGCACAATTGCGGTATTGGCGAGAGTCTAGGCCAAACTTATGTCCTGTATCGTCGATATTCATCGGATGGATCAGTAAGAAATCAGGTTGATAGTTTCGACGTAAATACTCTGCGTCCAGGAACAAGGCTTCATCAGGATAATGATCCCAATGGTAAAAGCAGCCGTGCTGGATATTCAGGGTTTCATCATGCGTGAAACGATCGCGAACAGGTTCAAACGGCGCGCGATTATAAAGCTCACTTACCCAGTGGTAGGCAGCCGCAGCGGTCACTTTTCCTTGGGCTTTTGCCAAACTGAAAATGGAATCGTGTTTGGATAGACGAACGATATTGTTGTTTACGATGCCGCTTTCTACAGGGCGAACGCCCGTTAAAATGCACTCATAAAGTGGGCGAGACATAGAGGGCAGCTCACACTGCACAGGATAAAGCGTTGCGCGAGTTTCTTGTTGGGAACGACTTTGTTCTAGAAGACCATTGAGGTAGCCCATGCAATCACGGGCTACCCGACAGTTCAGTCCATCTAGAACAACAAGGATGACCTTATTGCTCATAACGACTTACTCTTATTGCTGGTGGATTAAGACACTTTCTTGCCATTGACGTGGCAGCTTACGTGCGGATTTTTCCCAAGCTGAGAAGTCAGTCACTGGGTGAACATTGCTGTATTGGTCATTAGCAATTAGCTTGTCTTGCACTGCTTGAGGCAGTGTGATGTTGGTGCGGATTGGACGCGCATAA
This sequence comes from Vibrio sp. 811, assembly GCF_033339195.1. NCBI lineage: Bacteria > Pseudomonadati > Pseudomonadota > Gammaproteobacteria > Vibrionales > Vibrionaceae > Vibrio > Vibrio sp. 811. Next base: position 88,435 of record NZ_JAWOUB010000006.1, on the reverse strand, counting down.
CCTTCTGCTAAGTTGATTTGCCCTTGATCGCTGAAGATGTATTCACGAGCAAGCTTTGCTGCATTAGGGTTCTTCGCGTATTTATTGATTATGGTTGTATAACCAGAAATCACAGAGCCATCTTGAGGAATGCTCACTGTAAAGCGGTCGCGGTCAATTTTGTCGCGGTAGTTCAATGCATTGAAGTCCCACATGATCGCCACTTCCACTTCGCCTTTTTCTAGGTTGGCGATGTTCGGATCGGTAAATGAAAGACGACCTTGCTTCGCGAGTTCAGAAAAGAATTTGAGCGCAGGCTTGAGGTTGGATTCGTCCCCACCGTTGGCGAACGCTGCGGCGAGAACCGCGTTGTTAGCCTGTGCTGCTACGCCTACGTCACCTACGGTCACTTTGTAGTCGCCTTTTAATAGGTCATCCCACGTTTTTGGCGCGTCTTTTACGAGGTTATTGTTGGAGATAAAAGAAATAGTGCCAGTGTAAGCAAGTGCCCAATGACCATCTTCGTCTTTTGCCCAATCTGGGATGTCATTCCAAGTTGTTGGTTTATATGGCTGAGTGACGCCTTTTTTAACCGCTACACGTGCGAAGGCAAAGCCTACGTCACCAATGTCTGCGGTCGCGTTTTTCTTCTCAGCTTCGAATTTTGCGATTTCTTGAGCCGAGCTCATATCCGTGTCTTGGTGCTTAAGGTTGTAATTTGACTTTAAATCAGCCCAAGTGTCTTTCCAGTTTGCCCAACTGTCAGGCATACCCACACTGTAAACCGCCCCTTCTTTTTGTGCTGCTGCTACCAAAGATTCAATATCGGCTTCTTTCGCTACTGTTGGCGTAGCGAGCGTTACCGCAATGATTGCCGCTGGTGCGGTAATTGAACGACTTAGCAAAGTTTTCATTGTCTCCATCCTTCTGGACTAGGTCAGTAAGTTCGCTTTGTATGCTATGGATGGAATGTGACGATTTAGCGCAAGTAATTTGACAGTTTTGCTGATTTTATATGGCACTTATATTTCATACGTTCAGTATGTGTTCTGTTGATTAATGTCATATTTTTGTTACGTAAACGCCTTATGTTATTCGTCAAATTATCCTTGGACTAGATCAGAATGAGAGCGACAGGCACCGGACAATTTGGTACCCAATTAGGAAAAATTAGAAGCAGCTTAAAACAGCAGATTCTTTCCGGCATCATGTCGGAAGGACAAAAACTGCCGTCAGAGAGAGAGCTCAGTGAGCTGTTTTCTACAACTCGAATCACTATCAAAGATGCGTTGGTGTCTTTAGAAACTGAAGGTCTTATTTATCGAGAAGAGCGCCGGGGTTGGTATGTATCTCCTGAGCGTATCTGTTACAACCCGTTGTCTCGTTCTCACTTCCATCAGATGATTCGAGAGCAGCATCGTATTGCAGAAACTAAGTTACTCAACGTGCGAAGTGAAATGGCCGCAGGTGAGTATGCCAAATCGTTAGAGGTGGAGCGAATTACCCCAATTTATGTAATTGAACGGTTACGTTTTATTGATGGGCGAGCGGTATTGTTTGTTGAGAACGTGCTCAAAGCGGCACTGTTTGAGGGCATATTGTCTGAGAACCTCACCATGTCCCTGACGGGCATTTATCGTGAGAAGTATGGTTACGAGACAAAGCGCTCTCGTTTTGATGTGATTCCCACGTCAGCTCCTGCTCATGTCGCTAAGGCGTTGAACCTAGCTGAAGGACAACCCGTTCTGAAAATTCGGCGGGTAAACTACAAACAAGATGGGCATTTAATGGACTGCGAATTCGAGTATTGGCGTCCAGACGCAGTGATGATTCGCATTGATAGCGTAGGATAAAGCGCAGAATTAAAAAGAGCCCAATGAAGGGCTCTTTTTCGCATATTGGTTAGAGAGGCGGTTTAAACGAGGCCTTGCTCTTTTGCCATTCTGCTTGCAATGCCGGGTGCTTTCCAAATGCTTGGCAGCAAAATGAAAGACACAGGCACGGCAGTAATTACAATGAAAGACTGCAATGCAGAAATACCACCAGAGCCCATTGAGATAAGCGCAATAGCGACAATACCCATAATCAGACCCCAGAACGAGCGAATCACTGCGTTTGGTTCTGTTGAGCCCGTCATCACTACACTGATTGTGTAAGTCATCGAGTCACCCGTCGTCACGATAAATGTTGTCGTTAAGATCAGGAACAGAACCGAAATGATCATTGGGTAAGGTAATTCACCAGTAATCGCTAGCAGTGCTGCGGGCAAGTTAAAGCCTTCAAACGCAGATGAAATCAAACCAGGGTTATCAAGTTCAAACGCAAGGCCACTGCCACCAACGATACTAAACCAGAAGCAAGTAATCAGCGGTGCCGCGATGCTAATAGACATGATTAATTGGCGAATTGTACGACCACGAGAGATACGAGCAATAAAGATCGCCATCATTGGGCCATAACCGATAAACCAACCCCAGAAGAATACTGTCCACCAGCTTAGCCAGCCTGTATCACCACGGTAAAGTGCCATAGGGAAGAAGTTATCCACCATACGACCAACGCCTTGCACGTAGCCATCAACGATAAAGCTTGTCGGCCCGAAGAACAGGATGTAACCAATTAACAGTACAGACAAAATGATGTTGTAACGACTGACGATTTGAATACCCTTGCTCAAACCGCTCAGTGCGGAAAGGGTATACATCAGGATCGCCGCCATAATAACCATACTTTGCGTTACGAACGTATCTGGCAGGCCAAACAATGAGTTTAGCGCGTAGCTAATTTGTAAACCTAAGAAGCCGATAGGACCGATGGTTCCTGCTGCTACTGCAATGATGCTACATGCGTCAGCAACATCACCAATCCAGCCTTTAATGGCTTTATCACCAAACACAGGGTAAAGCAGAGTACGCGGCTTAAGAGGCAGGCCTTTATCGTAATGCAAGTGCATTAAGACAATGGAAGATAGACCACCAAGGATCGCCCAAGCTAAGAAGCCCCAGTGCATAAAAGACTGAGATAGGGCATTGATTGCGGCAGTTTTCGGTGAGGCTTCCCCGTATAGAGGCGGAGCAGTCACAAAGTGCGCGATAGGCTCAGCAGCGGCCCAGAACACACCACCACCTGCAAGTAGAGTACAGAGTACGATTGACAACCACTTAAAGTTATCAATATCAGGTTTCGCTAGACCACCTAGGCGCACATAACCAGTGCGACCAAACGCAAGAGCCAAACCAATTAGGAAATTCAGAAGAAGCAGTACTTGCCAGTAAGCTCCGAAATATTTAGTAGCAAAGCCGAAGCCGGTGTTAACCATTGCGGTTAGAGAGTCGGTATTCGTTAGAGCAAGTAAAACGAATAGAGTGAGGAAGCTACCACTTAACCAAAAGACAGGATTGGTGAGTTCGAGGCGCTTGAGTAAAGATGGGGGATGAATAGCAGAATAGTCAGCATCCTGAATAGGCGCTGTGTGGGAGGCGGCATTCGTCATATTTGACATAATTACTTCGCTTTTTAGGGCTATGAAGCCGTGCATTTCCCCTCACATCGTTTCAACGAAAAGTGTGAGGATGTTCAAAAAGCCGATGATGTTAACATGTCGAAGTTGCAAATATAACCTTAGATTTCGATTAATTTTTAACAGGTTAGCCAAGTTGCTGATTTTTGGGTAGAGATCAAAAGAAAGAGTTTTTACGTGAAATGCACCGCATTTCGTATGTAATTAACATTTCCCTTGTTTTTGCATGGGATTATCAGGATTACATTGAGAAAACATGTTTTTCCCAAGCTAAGGTTTAACTCGATGGCTCACTTCGAACTTAACGGGCAGTGGATGCTTACCTCGCCACAGCGCCCCAATCTTGAAATTCCAATGTTTATTCCGGGCGATAATGTGTCGGCGCTTTTACAAGCAGAGCAGATTCCAGATCCTTATTTTGCCGATAATGAAAACAAAGTTCGATGGATTGAAGAGTGTGAGTGGCATATCTCACGTGAGTTTGACGTCGACGCGTTTACGTTGTCTGCCAAGCAAATTTGGATGACGCTAACTCGTGTCGATACATTGGCAACCTTCTATGTTAATGGTGAGCTAGCACTAACGTGCAGCAACATGTTTACCCAGCAACGTGTGGATATTAAACCGCATTTAAAGCAAGGTACTAACACGATTCGGATTGAGTTTGCTCGGGCGGATTTAGAAGGTATCGCAAGAGCAAAAAAACTGCCATTTCCTATTCCATCGGCAATGGGCAACAACCAAATTCCACACATGAACTTGATCCGCAAAACACAATGCCATTCCGGATGGGACTGGGGCATTTGCTTGATGGTATCGGGTATTTACGACCCCATTCAAATCGACATTGTGAATGAGCTTTGGCTCAAAGGTTTCTCGACAGAGCAGCAATGGCAAGCCGATGGAAGTGTGTTTCTTGATGTAGTAGTTGAAGTGGAAACGGACAGTCAACGCCATGGAATGATGGTTGAATTTAATGGTGAGCGTCAATGTATTCAAACAAAAGGAAGTGGTCACTATCATTGCCAGTTCCACATTTTGGAGCCTCAACGCTGGTGGCCATCGGGTTATGGCGAAGCGTATCTCTATCCCATTACCATTTCTTGCAGAGAGCAAAAGTTAACGCACAACATTGGTTTGCGTCAGTTAACCCTAAATAACCAAGCTGATGAGCACGGCTCTGCAATGGAATTTATCGTCAATGGCGTACCGATTAATGCTAAAGGTGCCAACTGGATCCCTATTGACGCAATGCCGGGGCGAGAGTACGAAACACGTTATCGCAACCTTTTGCAAAGTGCGGTTGACGCCAACATGAACATGATTCGCGTATGGGGCGGTGGTCAGTACGAGAGTGAAACCTTTTATAACCTTTGTGATGAACTTGGCTTGTTGGTGTGGCAAGACATGATGTTCGCCTGCTCGTTGTACCCATCAAACGACGAGTTTTTAAAAGACGTAGAAGAAGAACTTAGATTCCAAATCCCGAGGCTCAAGGAGCACCCATCAATCGCACTTTGGTGTGGTGACAATGAAGTGATTGGAGCTATTGGTTGGTATGACGAATCTAAGCGCAGTAAAGTCAAATACACGGCTAACTACGATCGCCTCAACCGCATGATTGAGAAGGAGATTACCGAGCAAGATAGCACTCGCCGTTTCTGGCCAAGTTCCCCATGTAATGGTGAACTGGATTTCGGTGATGCGTGGCATGATGATAGTAAAGGCGATATGCACTTTTGGGACGTTTGGCATTCAGGAAAATCATTCAGTGCCTACATTGACGTGAATCCTCGTTTTTGCTCTGAGTTTGGTTTTCAATCTTGGCCATCTTTTGCTGAAGTTAAGCGGTTTGTCCCTGAGCAAGACTGGAATATTACATCCCCAACTTTCGAACAACATCAGAAGAACCCGCGTGGTAATAGTATTATCACAGAGATGTTCACGCGCTATTTTCGTTTTCCCTCTGGATTTGAGAGCATGCTGTATTTAAGTCAAGTTCAGCAGGCAATCGCGATCAAAACTGCATGCGATCATTGGCGTGCCATTTCTCCAGTTTGTCGCGGCATGCTGTACTGGCAACTCAACGACAGTTGGCCTGTCAGTTCTTGGTCTAGTTTGGAATACAGTGGTCGATGGAAGCAGTTGCACTACCATGCAAAACGCTTTTTTGCGCCGCAGTATTTGGTATTTTCCGAGCATACAGGCAAGTTGAGCCTACATTTGCTCAATGATGCCAAAGAGTCCGCAAGCGTCAACGCACTGCTTAAGTGGGTAGATTGGCAAGGGGAAGAAAAGCAATGTTGGAGCTTAGAACAAACAGTCATAGCAGACAGCAATACGATTTTGTGGCAATTGGATGAATCGATCGAGAAGGACGAACTTACGTCAAGCTTCTTCTATGTTGAAGCGCAAATCGGTGAATACAGAATAAGCAACACATGGTTTAGTACTCACGAGCTAAAAACCTTGCCGATAGCGAAAGCCAATATAGATGTCTCTATTGAAGGGAGGCGAATTACATTGATTGCGGATAAGCCTGCGTTTTTTGTTCATTTGGAGAGTGATGCTGATGGAAGATTCAGTGACTCCAGTTTTACTCTACTGACCAACGTTCCAATGACGGTTGAGTATTTAGGTGATGATGTTTCAGGTATGCAGCAGTCGTTGAGGGTATACCACCTTAATGATTAAAGCGGGTATAGAACATCTACATGCTGACAACTAAAAAGGGAGCGTTTGCTCCCTTTTTAGTTACCAAGTATCCGTTATTAAGCTCAGGTTGAGACAGAAGACTATTTAAGTTTCTGATGGACCCGATAGCTAACGACAAAGCCAATGTAGAATAGTGCAGCAAGAGTAATCATTGCCGTCGCGTACGCCAGTAGGCTGTTTAACCCTAAACCAAAAGCCAGAGTGAAGGCGATACCATGAATGGCTTCCGCAGGGATTCGGTACCAAGCAGAGTGGACGGAAGATCCAAAGAGGATAAAGGTACTAAGTAAGACAATCGTGCCGCCTATAAAGCCGACCCATCTGCTGTTGTTCATGTTGCAGTCTCAGGGGTTACCGAGGTAACGTAACAAAATATTTCAGGATCGTATTATACAACCGATCATCGCGAAAAGCGCTAGAGAAATTTCGCGGATAAAACAGAGTGTTTTAATTCGAACAAAAGAATACGACCATAGCCAACTTAATACAGGAATAACAAAACATGTTGAGATTTATACAACGTCGCCGCATTAAGAAAGTGATTAAACTAATGAGTACCAGATTGGTGGTGGGATACGGCAGTCGTGAGTACTTTTCGGTTGGTCAGGTAAAGACGAGCACCAGCGAGTTAAGAGCGTGCCAACAAAAAATTGCGTTGGCGTTGTATGCGAATCCGCAAGATCTTGATTTGGAAAATCAACCAGAGTTGCAAGCCATCCGCTCTGATGTAGCGCATGACTTCTTCGCTGGTGTCGATTATACCGCTCAAGATGTGCTTAATTTACTCGGCTCTGGTGGCTGGAAAGGAGGTCGAATGGAAGATGGAATGTCTCATCATTTTGGTATGCACAGTCGCTATTAAAAACATGCGTTAATTTTATAAATTCGATAAATATTTTTGCTGTTAAAGATTAATTAAATTTTCTTTCAATTGGGTAACAATTACCTAATTATGCACCCGAATCCCAGCGCGTCGCTGGACTGGTTGGATTGCATACCATGAAATTAATCATCAAAGGATTGGGGCTGAGTGCTCTTGTGCTCAGCATGTTTGCTCATGCAGATAGCAAAACGTTGAACGTTTATGCATGGGGTGGCTATTTGCCGGAAGCATCGTTAAAAGCGTTTGAAAAACAAGAAGGCGTTACGATTAATTATTCGACCTTTGAGAATAATGAATCAATGTATACCAAGCTAAAATTGCTAAAAGGTTCTGGTTACGATGTGGTCTTTGCTTCTGCGTACTTCATTGAAAAAATGGGTCGAGAAGGACTGCTTTCGAAAATAGATCACGCTCAAGTGCCAAACATGCAAGACACAATGGACGGCTTACTTGGCCAAGCGCACGATCCGAAAAATGATTACTCTCTGCCTTATATTTGGGGCATTACAGGGATCAGCTACAACGAATCCATGGTTGAGCAACCAGTGACCAAATGGGCAGACTTATGGGAGTCTCAATACGAACAACAAGTCATGTTGATTGATGACGTTCGCGATGTGTTCGGTATGGCGCTGAAGAAAAATGGCCATAGCGTGAATACAAAAGACGAAGCTGAAATCGAGCAGGCTTTTGATTCTCTAGTCGCACTGAAAAACAACGTATTACTGTACAACTCAGATGCGCCGCAAGTCCCTTACGTGTCCGGTGAAACATCGGTCGGCATGCAATGGAACGGCAACGCATTCCAAGGACAGGTTGAAATGCCTGAGCTGAAGTTCGTGATGCCGGAAGAGGGCGCGGTATTGTGGATGGACAACTTCACTATTCCGTCTGGCAGTAAAAACAAAGCATTGGCGCATAAATTTATTAACTTCATGTACCAATCAGAGAACCAAGCGGAAATCGTGACCAGTTTGGGTTATGCGTCGGCAACGAACGCTGGGCGTGACAAATTGCCAGAAGAGTTGAAAAACAACCGTACTATTTTCCCTTCATCAGAAGACTTGAAAAAAGGCGAGTTTATTAATGATGTTGGCGCAGAAACGTTAGCGATTTACGAAAAGTACTGGCAACGTTTAAGAACGCAATAAGCAACGTCTTTGCCTATTTTTAGGCTTAAAATCGTTCAAATTTGGATTCCCCTCATCACGAAAGTGGTGAGGGGAATTTTTTATAGGCTTTGTACTGCGAGTGTTACTACGCGGTACGCTTCACGAGGCAGAAGTGCTTTTTACCGCGTTGCAGTAACCAATATTGATCAAACAGTGGGAAGCTCAAACTCGGGTTATCAGCCGGCACTTTTTCACCGTTTACACTGATGGCGTTGTTGCTGATGTGTTCGCGTGCAACACGCTTCGAACTTGCTAAACCCGACTCAATCAACAGCTCAACCAAATCTTGTAGTGCGCTCTCAATGCTTGGTAAACCATCCAACTCCAATTGTTTTAATTCACCCAAACTCAGTTGTTGCACATTACCGCTGAATAAAGCTTGAGTGATGCGCTCGGCACTGGCGAGGCCGTCTTCGCCATGAACAAATCGCGTCATTTCTTCAGCGAGAATACGTTGTGCTTGTGGCTTACCTTGGCTTGCTTGGTCTTGCGCTTCAATGCTGGCAATTTCTTCGCAGCTCAAGAATGTGTAGTAACGCAAGAAGTGGTAAACGTCGGCGTCTTCTGCGCCAAGCCAGAACTGGTAGAACGCGTAAGGAGAGGTTTTGCTAGGATCTAGCCATACTGCACCGCCTTCGGTTTTGCCAAATTTGGTACCATCGGATTTGGTGATCAGCGGCAGAGTTAAGCCAAATACTTGCTCACCATTTTGACGGCGAGTTAAATCGATCCCGCTGACGATGTTTCCCCATTGGTCATTGCCACCGATTTGCAAACGGCAACCGTATCGACGGTTTAGCTCGGCAAAATCGTACGATTGCAATAGGGCGTAGCTAAATTCGGTGAAGGAGATACCTTGGTCAGGTCGTTGCAGGCGTTGTTTTACCGATTCTCGGTTGACCATAGTATTGATCGAGAAGTGCTTACCCACATCGCGGAAGAAGTCGATCACATTGATCGCTTTCATCCAGTCAGCGTTGTTCACCATGATCATTGGCTTGCTCAATTGGTGATTCATCAACTGTTGAATTTGGTTTGAGAGATCGTTAACCCAGCCTGAGACGATTTCCGCTGAGTTCAGACTGCGCTCAGTCGCTTTAAAGCTTGGGTCGCCAATCATGCCCGTTGCACCGCCAATCAAGGCAACAGCTTGGTGTCCGGCATCTTGAAAGCGCTTAAGCATAATCAAAGGCACGAGGTGGCCGATATGCAAGCTGCCAGCTGTAGGATCGAAGCCGCAGTAAACGGTTTGTGGCTGTGAGAGAAGTGTCTGAATTTCTTCCAAATCGCTGGCTTGTGCAATCAAGCCACGATCTTGTAAATCTTGCAGTAATGGTGTCGTCATTCTTTTTGTCTGTCTTAGTGGTTGTTACATTTAGACTAAAACGCGACACCTTTTCTCGATATATCCCTTAAGGGACAGTTTTTATCTTGAATGGAGAATGAGGTGATTGAGGAAAAGCTGGAATAACTCACTCAATGAAGACACATTTAATTGCGAGTAAATTCGCTTTCGATGATTTTTGACCGTGCCTTGAACTAAGTGTAACCGCGCGGCAATTTCTTTGGTGTCAAACCCTTGAGCGAGAAGCGAAGCCACCTCTTGTTCGCGACGGGTGAGTGATTCTACGCCAAACGTTGCTAAAGCTTGCTCAATGGCTAATCGCATACTGCCAGAATAAGCACTCTGTGCAAAAACAGGCTCAGAAAAGGTAAATTCCGTTTGTTTCCAATGCTGCTGACAAAGCGACTGAATTATCGGGAAATAGGGCTTTAGCTTATTTATTTGTTGCTGAGAAAAGTATTTTCCATCAGTCATATATCCGAAGTACAGCATGACCCAACGGCCAGATTCAACTTCGACTAGCATGCTAAGCTCGTCTTTCCACCCTGTTTGATGATAGAACTGCTCGCAGTATGAGGTGAAGTCAACGCCTTTACGCGCCACGTCTTTGAGCGTAAATACGCCTTGTTGCTTTGTCTCGTTTAGTTTGAGAAAAAAAGGGTCATTTTGAAATGAGTCAGTAAGGTAGCGTTGAAAAAGTAACTCTCGCTCGTTCTCAATTGAGTCGTAGAGATAAATAGGATGTTTACCTTCTCGGTAACCTAAAATAACTGCGCAATCAAAATGAAAAAGAGTGCGAATGACACGCATAAGTTTAGGAGTAAAGTTAGGCGTGTTAAGAGCAGAAATTGCTTCTGCTAGCAGATTATTAAAGTTATTGTCAGGCATGGGATACCGAATTGCAGGTGGTTTTGCGCAAGCATAACCAAAAGCAATCCAACGAGAAAGGGAAGTCGCCATCTTCTGGTGACTTCCATAGAGAAAGTTGCGTAAGTGCTCAGTTTTGAGGAATCATATCCCCGTTAACTTATTGATAAGGGTGCATAACAACGGTTTTATTTAAGCGATTAGTTGCTATGCATTACTGCGAGTTAGTGAGCTCTTCGTTAACCCAATATTTAGAACCAGACACGTTAGCATCGATGAGCAAACCTTTAGCGTTCAACTGATAGACGGCGACGCCGCTGTTAAATTGTTTTGAAAGTTGCTCTGAATCTTCGCCCGCAACAGCAGAGGCTTCACTTGTGGCCTCCCATCCTTCGTTGACGAACGTATCAAAGTCTTCTTTGCTCTCAAACAGAACCACTTGTTGGTAAAATTTGCCGCCAGCCCCAAGTGCAACGCCCAAACCAAACATATTCATATAAGTGCGTTCTTCTGTTTCCTTATTCACTGCGACTCCTGACCCTGAGTTGGTGTGAAACAGCAAAGATAATTTACGAGAATCAAAGACCGCGTAGCCGTACGCGTTGTCGTAAATAGCTTTTGCCTCCGGCTTTTCATTAAATAACTTGAGCAAAGCGCTATCTGCCATTAAGTCCACGGCTTGGCGAGCTTCTTCTGGCGTATCGCCTTCCATCAGCTCATCAATTTTTTTGTCGGCAGCATCTATCCATTCTTTGCTCTTCTCGATGCTGGCTTCTGTCCATTCGCCTGCGGTATTGATCGCTTCCTCGGACCAGTTCGTGAAATCTTGCCACGCTTGTTTTGAAAACGCTTTGGTATCGTCCCAAGCATCTTGTGCAGTATCAGAAACTGCGTCGCCAAGCTCAGACATTTTATTGGAAATTTCATCCCAATCGGCATAAGCAGGGGATGCCAGGAGCATCAATGTAGTAAGGAGTGCGATAGGCTTTTTCATCAAATTCTCTCTGGAGTTATCGATATACCATTCATTTTAGGTCATCAGACTTTGATAATGAAATTGACTAAATGACGAACTTGAGAGAGGAATCACGAACTGATTGTGAAATGACGTGTGAATAACAAAGCCCTCACAAGGGGAGTGTGAGGGCTAGAGTTTATCGTGTGTTACTTGCTGCTAACTTTACCGAGTTTTAACCAAGTATCGATAACCGTATCTGGGTTTAGTGATACAGAGCTAATACCTTGATCCATTAGCCATTCCGCTAAGTCGTCGTGGTCTGATGGGCCTTGACCACAAATACCAACGTATTTGCCTGCTTTTGTTGCTGCATCAATCGCCATCTGAAGCATTACCTTAACCGCTGGGTTACGCTCATCAAATAGATGTGCAACATCGCCAGAGTCACGATCAAGTCCAAGCGTTAGCTGAGTCATGTCGTTTGAGCCAATCGAGAAGCCATCAAAGTACTTTAAGAACTCATCGGCAAGGACCGCGTTGGATGGCAGTTCGCACATCATGATGACTTTAAGACCCTGATCGCCACGGCGCAGATCAAACTTCGCTAGCAAATCAATCACTGATGCTGCTTCGCTTGGTGTACGCACAAATGGGATCATGATTTCAACGTTTTTCAGACCCATTTCGTTACGAACGCGTTTGATTGCTTGAGTTTCTAGCTCGAAGCAGTCTTCAAACACTGGAGAAATGTAACGAGACGCGCCACGGAAGCCAAGCATTGGGTTTTCTTCATGCGGTTCGTATGCTTTACCGCCAACCAAGTTGCTGTATTCGTTAGACTTAAAGTCAGACATACGAACAATAACGCGTTTCGGCCAAAATGCCGCAGCAATGGTTGCGATACCTTCTGTCAGCTTGCTTACGTAGAAATCGATAGGATCTTTGTAACCACGAATACGCTGAGTGATTTCTGCTTTTAGCTCATCGCTTTGTGCATCAAAGTTAAGTAATGCTTTCGGGTGGATACCAATCATCTTATTGATGATGAATTCAAGACGAGCAAGACCAACACCTTCATTTGGAATTTGTGCGAAGTCAAACGCGCGATCAGGGTTACCCACGTTCATCATCACTTTTGTTGGTAGCAGTGGCAGTTCATCAACAGAAGAGCGTTTTACGTCAAACTCAAGTTCACCTTGGTAAACGTAGCCCGTTTCACCTTCAGAACAAGATACGGTCACGGTTGCACCATCGGTTAACTTGCTTGTCGCATCGCCACAGCCAACGATTGCAGGAATACCAAGCTCACGAGCGATGATGGCTGCGTGGCAAGTACGGCCACCACGGTTGGTTACGATTGCAGATGCTTTTTTCATCACTGGTTCCCAGTCTGGGTCAGTCATGTCTGTAACTAGCACGTCACCTTCTTGGACTAAAGACATTTGGTCCAGAGAGTCAACCAAGCGAACCACGCCTTTACCGATGCGCTGACCGATTGCACGACCTTCAACCAAAACATCTGCTTTGTTTTGTAGCTCGTAGCGCTCAATCACGTTTTGTTCCGTTTGTGAACATACGGTTTCAGGACGCGCTTGAACAATGTACAGCTTGCCATCAATACCATCTTTTGCCCATTCAATGTCCATTGGACGCTGATAGTGCTTTTCGATGATCATTGCTTGTTTTGCGAGCTCTTTGATCTCGTCGTCGTTCAATGAGAACGTGTTGCGCTCTTCATCAGAAGTATCAACGATATCAACTTGTTTGCCGATTTCTTGGTTATCTGAGTAGATCATTTTGATCAACTTAGAACCAAATGTTTTCTTAACGATTGGGTGTTCGCCTGCTTCAAGCATTGGCTTGTGAACGTAGAACTCGTCAGGGTTTACTGCACCTTGAACGACCATCTCGCCTAGACCCCATGAAGAGGTGATGAAGACAACTTGGTCGAAACCCGATTCAGTGTCTAGTGTAAACATAACACCCGACGAGGCTTTATCTGAACGCACCATACGTTGGATACCCGCAGATAGCGAGATGCCACGGTGGTCGAACCCTTGGTGAACGCGGTAAGAAATCGCACGGTCGTTAAATAGAGAAGCGTAAACGTGCTTAGTTGCTTCTAGTACTGCGTCGATGCCTTTCACGTTCAAAAACGTTTCTTGCTGACCAGCAAAAGAAGCATCAGGTAGGTCTTCTGCCGTAGCAGATGAACGAACTGCGACTGAAAGCTCAGGATTGCCTTCGATCAGTTCTTGGTAATTTTCACGAATTTCTTGTTCAAGGTCCGCAGGGAAAGGGGCCTCTAATACCCATTGACGAATGTTTGCACCTGTCTTACGCAGAGCTTCTACATCTTCAACGTCTAGTTCATCGAGTAATTGGTGAATACGCTCATCCAAACCTTCGTGGTCAAGGAATTGGTTAAACGCGTATGAGGTTGTCGCAAAACCATTTGGTACAGAAACGCCTGCGTTTGCTAGGTTAGAAACCATTTCGCCAAGTGAAGCATTCTTACCGCCGACTTTGTCGACATCATCCATGGATAGGCCATTGAACCAGAGGGTGTTCTTTTGCATGTCTTTCTCCAGAAACATTGCAGCTTAGTAGGGGGACTTAAATCGATCTAAACAATCGCATGTTGGCTGTTATTACACGTTGACCATACATTGCTTCATTTAGATTGATATCAAAGGCAAACGATTACGTTCTGGCTGAAAAAAATTCAAAAGAATTTTTAAAGCTGTGGTGAACCTAACTGAAAGCCAAACTGATTTATTAATATTATGTGTACCATCCTACTCAAAAGATTTTGAAAAATTAAACAGAAATGCAAATAAATAACCAAAGTCGTGATGTATTCTATGTTTCTGACGGTACGGCGATAACATGTGAGACATTAGGGCATGTTGTTCTCGGTCAATTTCCGTTCATTCCTAACGAAAAAACCTTTCCGTTTGTAGAAAGCCAGGACAAAGCTACTGACGTAGTCAAAGAAATTGAAACTTCCTACCAGCGCAATGGCGTCAAACCTCTGGTCTTTTTCTCAATTGTCGTTCCAGAAGTACGTGAAATGCTGCTTGAAGCGCCGGCATACAGTTACGATGTGTTGGAGAGTATTGTGCAGAAAGTGCAAGACGACATTCAGATGGCACCAAAGCCTAAGTTGCAGCGTTCTCGCAGTGTGGGGAAAGATTCCGACACCTATTTTGACCGTATTGCGGCTATTGAATACACATTGGCGCATGATGATGGCATCACGCTAAAAGGGTTGGAACAAGCCGATATTATCCTGCTGGGAGTATCGCGCAGCGGAAAAACGCCGACTAGCTTGTACATGGCGATGCAATTTGGTTTACGTGTTGTGAACTATCCGTTCATTGCGGAAGATGTGAAGATGATGCGTTTGTTGCCTGAATTTGAGATCCATCGTCATAAGTTGTTTGGGCTGACGATCGATCCCGAGCGCTTGACTGAAATCCGTGAGAATCGTTTGTCTGGAAGTGATTACGCTAGCACAGAGCAGTGCAAGCTGGAGCTAGACACTGTTGAGGCGTTGTTTAGAAGAGAGGCGATCCCATATATCAATACGTCCTCTCTGTCTGTTGAGGAAATTACTACGCGTATTCTGGAAAAAGCAGGAATGAAGCGTCGCTTGTTTGGCTAACAAGAGACGCTCATGTCGCTATGTGTAAGAGGAGGTAAGGTGTGTACCTCCTCTATCGAATGAACCTTAGACAGAATTAATAGTATTGGAACATCTTTTGGATGTCTTGATAGTTTTTGGTCTGAGTCAGTGACAGCATCAGTAAGATACGTGCTTTTTGTGGGTTCAATGTACCAGCGGCAACAAAGCCGTATTTTTCGTCATCAATTTCAGCATCCAAAGTGGTTGAGCCGCTAGGCGTTCGGGAGCTTCTTACAACAACAACGCCATCTTTACTCGCTTTCTCTAGCTCATCAAACACAGTGTGGTACAAGTTACCATTACCGACACCAGCACTTACGATGCCGTCAAACTTCGCATCCACAAAGGCTTTCACTGGCAAATTGGAGGCATTTGCATAGTTATAAACAATACCGACCTTAGGCAACTTAGTAAGCTTTGATACATCGAATGGGGTTTCTGTCGTATGTTTACGCTCTGGGCTTCGTTGATATTTGGCATCGCTATTATGAATGTAGCCGATAGCACCAAAGTTGGGTGACTGGAAAGTGCTGACGGAGGTTGTATTGGTTTTTGTCACATCTCGCGCATCGAAAATCGTGTCATTCATTGCGACTAGCACGCCACGTCCTTCTGAATCTTCATCGGTGGCTGTTACGACTGCATTGTATAAGTTGACTGGTCCATCAGCACTCATTGCGGTGGAAGGACGCATTGCACCGACGATCACGACAGGCTTTTTGCTCTTGACGGTCAGATCAAGGAAGTAAGCGGTTTCCTCTAACGTATCCGTACCATGAGTAATGACGATGCCGTCAACATCATCTTGATCGAGTAGCTCATTAACTCTTTTCGATAATTTTAGCCACACTTCATCATTCATATCTTGTGAACCGATACTGACCACTTGCTCTCCAGAAATATCGGCAATGTTGGTCATACTCGGCACCGCAGAAATCAATGATTCAACGCCGACTTTACCTGCTGTGTAGTTTGACTCTGTTGCAGATTGACCTGCGCCTGCTATGGTGCCGCCAGTGGCAAGAATTTTAATGTTCGGAAGATCGGATTGCGCGAAAGACAAAGAACTAAGGCACAAACCAAGGGTTATCGTACTGAGGCGGAAAAGATTTTTCGTCATGGGAATCACCTGCTGTTAGGTTGGATGTTGGGGAACTCATCTATCCTAAAAACAGCGGGTTAGATTTTTTGAGTACTAGTTCAACAAATTGCAGATGAAGATCGTGATCAACTAATCACTTAAAGAATATCAAATCAACCAGTTAACCTAATTGACGTGCTTCTTTAACAAGTGAGATGTGCTAGTAACGTGCACAACGTGTTAAGTCCTATAATTTATTGATTTATAAATAAAGGAGGTAGGAGTCTCGTGATGAGGTTATTAAACATGAATTTAGCCGTGCAATTTTCCAAAGTTTACAGTGTAAAAAAAAGCGGCTTTACCCCGGAACAGATAAAAGCCGCTTGCCAATGATGTGTTAATTCACATCTTATCGCATAATCATTTGTTCACGACCAGGACCCACAGACACCATTTTTACTGGTACGCCCATGAGTTCCTCAATGCGTAGAACGTATTTCTGTGCTGCTACTGGAAGCTCTTCAAACTTACGACAACCTGTGATGTCCTCGCTCCAGCTTTCCATCTTCTCGTAGATTGGCGCAAGAGAGGCAGTTTGAGGCCAGATTGGGTTTTCGCTGTGGTCGCCTTCGTAGCCAACACAGATTTTCAGATCGTTAAGGCCAGTCAAACAGTCTACTTTCGTTAGTGCAATTTCAGTTGCTGCTTGCAGTTCAACGCCATTTTTCGTAGCGACTGCGTCGAAGTAGCCCATGTCGCGTGGACGACCCGTAGTTGCACCGAACTCGCCAGCAAGTTCGCGGAAAGCGTCTTGCTCTTCCATTGCAGTGATCAACGTACCAGTACCCACTGATGAGCTGAAGGCTTTTGCAACCGCAATAACGCGTTCAGGACGCAGTGCCGGAAGGCCACTACCGATACCCGCGTACATTGATACAACGTTAGAAGATGTTGTCCAAGGGTACTCACCGTAAACAAGGTCACGACCCGCGCCAAGCTGCGCTTCGAACAATAGAGTTTTGTCTTTCGCTTGTAGTTCTTTTAGAGGAAGCGTTACGTTGCAAATTGAATCGCGCCAAGGTGCAGAGACTTCTAGCAGCCAGTTCGCCAGTTCTTCAGCGGTTTGTTCAAACTCGAACGTCGGGTAAAGTGCACGCAGTTGCGGCAGTTTCCAATCCATCATGAATTGAAGGCGTTCAACCAATACTTCTGGTTGCTTCAACCAACCAACTAGGATGCCTTTCTTCATTACGCGGTCACCGTAAGCAGGTGCAATACCTTGACGAGTTGAACCGTATGCTTTGTCGCCTAAACGTTGTTCTTCTAGCGTATCTTCTAGTGCGTGTAGCGGTAGACACAGTGTTGCGCGATCAGAGATGCACATATTCACTTTTACGCCTGCTTCTTCAACTTCCGCAATCTCCTGAGACAGCAACGCAGGGCTGATAACCATACCCGGACCTAACACTGCCAAACAGTCTGGGTTGAATACGCCACTTGGTAGCTGGTGCAGCTTAAACGTACCTAGATCGTTAACCACGGTGTGACCCGCGTTGTTACCACCTTGGAAACGAATGCTCGCAGAAGCTTGCTCTGCCAAAAAGTCAACGATGCGGCCTTTGCCTTCATCACCCCAGTTTGCACCCACAACAACGATAGACGACATAATTTAATCTCCAAAAACAGATGCAAAAATCTTAAGGTGTTCGCCATAATAAGAGAAATTAATTATACTCATTAACTTGATAAGAATCTCATATCGGAATTGGCAATGTTAGATTTGAACTGGCTGCGAACCTTCGTAACTCTTGCAGAGGTAAAACACTTTGGTAAAACAGCGACGGAACTCCACATGACACAGCCGAACGTAAGTTTGCATATCAAGCAGCTGGAGCAAGCCACGCGCACGAAATTGATTGAGCGAAATCCTGTGCAGTTGACGCAAGCGGGGAAGCGTTTGTTAGCTACGGCGCAGCGGATGCTTAATGAGCTGCAAATTTGTCAGTCGGATCTCAATGCCATCAACGATCTTACGCAGGGGACGCTTTCTATTGCGGCGAGCGATATTGTTTCACGTTTACTGCTTATCAAACCATTTCAGCAATTCAAAAGTGAATATCCGGGGATCGACTTGGCATTGTTCAATACCACATCTTCTCAAGCGGTGGATTTGGTGAAAAGTGCGCGTGCCGATATCGGCTTTGTTATCGCACAAAAAGAGAGTCAACCGCTGCATTTTACGCCTCTCACGCAAATTCACTGGTGTGCGTTTGGCGATAACATTTTTGAGTGGCAAGACAATCGAAAAGAGAGCCAGACGCTGATCCTGCTAGGGCACGATACTCGAACCCGAGAGCTGATTGATGCGTCTTTACCTGAACTAAATCTGCCTAAGCATCGCGTGATGGAAGTGGGCAGTGTGGAAGCACAAATCGACTGGGCGGAAGCGGGGTTTGGGACTGCTATTGTGCCGGATTTTTCGCTCGATCCGAGATTAAAGCTTTCTCGAGAAGTTACGCCTTTGCCAAGTTTTCCAAACACTGATTTCGGCTACATCGTGCGTCAAAATCAGGTGTTATCCAAAGCGGCAAAACAGTTGTTGGCTTGGGTTGGCGAGAATGTGTCGGTGGTTGAGGGCTAAGGCGATGAAAGAAAAGGCCATGAAAGAGACGAAGATTACGATTTCGCTCCCATCCTTGATTCACCGTATTGGGGGCGACCATGCCAAGCGAGCGAAAACACTCGCAGCAGAAAAACAGTGCGATCTTAAGCGAATTAGACGATCTCGTCATTGGCAAATCTCAGGCGAGGCTTTGGATGTAAAAGCGTTTTTAGAGCATCTCAAAAACGAAGAAGCAGAGACGATGCGATTTGCGATCAACAAGATCGAACAAGCTCTACTTGCTCACCAAGACAAATTGGAACCTTTGGACGTGAAGTTGATACGTTTGGTGAGACAAAACCCAAACATCACCTTAGCGGAGCTGATGGCTGAAACGAACTGCACGTTAGTTCAAGCTCGCACGGCACGATTTGATGCTGAGTTGCTTTAAGATCGGTTTGTGGTTTACTCACTTTATTAACAGATGTTAGGGTACCGATCAAAATCACTCACTAAGACCATTTTATTATGGATATTTGGCAGCTTCTCCTTTTTATCCCTGCTTGCTTTGCTCTAAATATGGCTCCAGGCCCAAACAATTTATTGGCAATGAATAATGCTCGTTGTTACGGCTTTAGGGCCGCGTTTACGGCCAGTTTAGGCAGAATTGCTGCTTTTTCAGCGATGATTGCGTTGTCTGCATCAGGTCTGGCTGTGATTTTGTATACGTCAGAAATGCTATTTTTGGCAATAAAGCTGGTAGGGGCGCTGTATCTACTGTGGATTGCGTTCAACCTTTGGCGTTCAGAGTCCAGCCCGATCTCTGACTTGGACAATTCGCGCAATTACGCAGGACTTGCGAAGCAAGAATTTACGCTTGCTGCTGGCAACCCGAAAGCGATACTTATTTTTACTGCATTCTTGCCGCAATTTGTTGATGCCAATGCCAACGTTCAAGAGCAGTTTTTTGCCCTTGGCTCCACGTTTTTGATATTAGAAATGGTCGCCATTTCAATCTATGCCATCTTTGGTTTGTACTTGAGACACTGGTTTTCAAATCCAAAAATGGCGAAACGTTTCAATCGCGGATGTTCGTTGTTTTTAGCAGCATCAGGTGCGAATTTGCTACTAAGTAAGCAATAACAACACATCATCTCTGTAGATTATTTTTCTATAAAAAGAGCCGCTGATGTTACATCAGCGGCTCTTTTCGTTGATGCATCGATTATTTATTGTTACCACATCAAATCGTCAGGCACGACGAAATCTGCGTATGGATCGTCTTCTGCTGGAATGTCCGATTCAGGTTCTTTTTGTTCGATGATGACGGACTCATCACGTTGAGCAATTTTATTCGCTACTCCACGTGGAATGACAACATAGCTTTCACCAACAATTGCGATTGCCAAAATACCTTTGATCAACTGCTCGCGGATAAGTGAATCTACATAAAGTGATTTCACTAGCGTACCGTGAGTGAAGTTGTATTTGATGTCGCCATCTTTTAAGTCGATCTTGTTCATCTCAATCAATTGATTGATCTGCGCTTTGATCTCTTTATTTAATCGCTCAGCATTTTGTTGTTCGCTCAATTGTTTATCACGCTCTAACTGTTGGCGTTTATTCTCTTCAACCGCCGCTTTTACTTCGCGTGCTTGAACGCGTGATTTTTTAGAGCCTTTCTTCGCTTTCTTTAGTTTCTTTTCATTAACTAAGCCAGCTTTCAGCATTTGTTCTTGAAGGGTAAGTTTTGCCATGTTTTATCCAGTTAGTGCGCAATTTTGGGCATTTTACCCACTATTGCCACTTGTAGTAAATAATAGTGCTTTCTATGGGTCTAAAATGTTTGGTTGGCTTGTTATCTCTTTAATGGAAAGTGCAAAGCGGGCCTTCTCCAAAGCCCGCGAGCGTTACTGAAATCTAGGTGGGTTATGGCTGCCACTGTTTAGATGTGACGAGGTTATCCATCACTTTGTTTACCGCTTGATGCGCTTTGTCGACAATGGTGTCTATATCGTTACGATTCGCGATAAGCGGTGGAGCAAAACCGAGGATGTCACCATGTGGCATAGCGCGAGCGATTAAGCCTTGCTCTAAACAGGCCGCCGCGATTTGCGGGCCTACTTTCAAGTTTGGATCAAAGTGTGCTCGGCGAAGCTTGTCTGAAGAAAACTCCAACGCATGCAACAAGCCAACGCCACGAGTATCACCGACTAATGGATGATCGTTAAACGTCTCTGCCATACGTTGCTGCAAGTAAGCGCCGACTTCGGCCGCGTTTTGCACTAAGCCTTCACGTTCAATGATATCGAGGTTGCAGTTCGCGGCTGCCGCTCCCATTGGGTGACCAGAGTAGGTATAACCGTGTCCGATAGCGCCCCATTGGTCGGTGCCGTTTTCTAGCACACTCCAAACTCGTTCACCGACGATCACGCCAGACAGCGGTTGATACGCTGAGGTTAACCCTTTCGCTACCGTGATGAGATCTGGTTTCATGTCGTAGTGCAGTGAGCCAAAATCGGAGCCGAGGCGACCAAAGCCACACACCACTTCATCCGCAATCAAGAGTACATCGTATTTGTCGAGCACTTTGCGAATCGCCTGCCAGTACCCTGCTGGTGGTGGCACAATACCGCCAGTACCGAGCACTGGTTCTGCAATCATTGCTGCTACCGTTTCTGGGCCTTCTTCCAAGATCATCGCTTCGAGTTGATCTGCGCAATATTGAGAGAATTCGAGCTCAGACATACTCTCGTCTTCACGGCGATAATAATATGGCGCGATGGTGTGTTTGATACGCTCAAGTGGTAAATCAAAATGGGCGTGGAACAGCGGCAAACCTGTCATTGAACCGGACGCGATACTTGAACCATGGTAGCCGCGGTCACGCGAAATGATTTTTTTCTTCTCTGGTAGACCACGAGCATTGTTGTAATACCATACCAACTTAAGTTGAGTTTCGTTCGCGTCGCTGCCTGACATGCCGTAGTAAACTTTGCTCATGCCTTCAGGCGCCATTTTGATGATGCGATCTGACAGTGTCACGAGCGCTTCGTTCGTATGACCGACGTACGTGTGGTAGTACGCCAGTTCTTTGGCTTGCTCATAAATCGCATCGGCCATTTCGGTCCTGCCATAGCCAATGTTTACACAATACAACCCGGCAAAGCCGTCTATCAGCTCGATGCCTTCTGAATCGGTGATGCGTATTCCGCTTCCGCTCGAGATAATTCTTCCCGGAAGCTCCCCGGCCGCATACTGCTTCAGGTGGGTTGAGGCATGAAATACTCTCTGACGATCGATCTCTAAAAGTTGTTGGGTTTTGTTACTCATGATCCTTCTCCTCGAATAATTGGATATCCATATTTCGTGCCTCAACTGCCACTGACGGTTGGTAAAGCGCCTAAGCAGCAGTATTTGATTTCACTGTATTCTTCAAATCCGTGACGGCTTCCTTCTCGTCCAAGACCAGACTGTTTCACGCCGCCGAATGGGATAGGGTGCCCTGTCATTTTGACGGAGTTCACGCTCACCATGCCAAACTCCAAACCGCGCATGCAGTGCCAAATTTGGTGAATATCGTGACCATAAACATAGGCAGCTAAGCCGTACTCAGTGTCGTTGCTCATTTCAATCACGGTATCTAAGTCTTGGTAAGGCAATACGCCTGCCACAGGACAAAAATTCTCTTCGCGATACACCGCCATTTCAGGGGTTACATCGGCTAGCAATGTCGGCGCGAAGAAGTTTTCGCCTGGTACGGGCTGGTGGTATCCCGCTACCAATCGCGCGCCTTTGTCGAGCGCGTCACGCACCAAATCATGCGCTTTATCCACCGCAGTGCGATTAATAAGCGGTCCCATGGTGGTTTTTTCGTCTAAGCCATTGCCCAAAACGATGTGGCTCATTTCTTTGGCAAACGCTTCCAAAAACGCTTCGTACTTATCGTCAGGGACGAAAATACGGTTTGCGGCCAAGCAGTCTTGTCCTGCGGTTTGAAACTTCGCATCCACGGCGGCTTTGGCTGCTTGCTCGACATCCATATCTGGCAGCACGATGAAAGGGGCGTTACCACCGAGCTCCATACTGCACTTCTTCACGGTTTGTGCCGCGTCGCGTAGCAACAGTTTGCCTACTCGAGTTGAGCCTGTGAACGAGAGCGCTTTGACTTTATCGGAGTGGCACAAGGTTTGTGACACCATCACCGCATCGCCAGTGATCACGTTAAATACACCAGATGGAAAGCCAGCTCGGTCTGCTAATTCTGCCAACGCTAACGCAGAAAAAGGCGTTTCACTGGCAGGCTTAATGAGCACCGGACAGCCTATTGCTAGTGCGGCAGCGGCTTTGCGTGTGATCATGGCATTAGGAAAGTTCCAAGGCGTAATCAGTGCTGCGACACCAATTGGCTCGCGCACCGTTGATAGCTGCGCATTCGGAATATGACTTGGGATGGTTTCGCCATAACAGCGGCGTGCTTCTTCGGCAAACCAACGAACAAAGGATGCGCCGTAGTCAATCTCACCTACAGCATCACCTAGTGTTTTTCCTTGCTCCATCACCATCAAATGAGCAAGATCTTGCTTTGATTCTAGAATCAGGTCGTGCCAACGCATGAGAATTTCAGCGCGTTCTTCTGCTTGCATTTTTCGCCATTGACGAAAGGCTTGGTCGGCTTCATCAATCGCTTGATAGAGTTGTTGCTGAGATAGCTTGGTAATGTAGCCGATGACAGTACCATCCGCTGGATTATCCACCGGATGAAATTGGTCACCAGTTACCCATTTGCCATTTACGTACGCTAAACCTCTCACCAAACGTACGTCTTTCATTATCGCCATCATGTCGTGCGAGGCTTTTAATTCCTCAGCATGTAAGCTGTGCAGTGCTGTCATGAGTCCTTCTCCCAGCGTCGTTGCCCATAGTTAAACTGTAATGGAGAAGTGACCGAAATAATTTCTGATGCCGAGGTTTAAACCATCAAAAATTTCTTTTCCACACCGTTAGATATGGTGATTTTTCTGGTCGTCTTTTAAGCGTGTTTTCCCTTTTAGAACAAGGCGTTTTGGTTCACTTCTAATGTGCCTGCATCACGTTTGATTGTTTTCGTCACGATGTAAGTAAAGTAGCGCTCAATGCCCACTTCTGACTCTAACCAGTTGTCGATAAGCCGCTGATATTGATCAATATCTTCCGACTGAATTTTGAGGATGTAATCGACACCGCCGCCTGTGGCATAACAATCAGTGACTTCTGGTGAGTGTTGAACCAGTTGCTCGAAACGTTTGAACGCTTGGGCGCTGTGCTCTTTGAGCGTAACTTCAACCATGACCGACGTTCGTTTGAACAAAACATCGGTATTTACTTTTGCCCCGTAGCCTTCAATGATGCCTGCTTCTTCCAGTTTTTTGACACGCTCCCAGCAAGGGCTCACGGATAGGTTAATGGCCTCGGCAAGGTGAGATTTTGTAATACGGCCATTGTCATGAAGTATTTGTAGAATTTTTACGTCGTAGCGATCGAGGCGCATTATGAGTCTCCCTGTTGAATACTAATCATTTCATGAAAGGCTGATGACTGGTCGCTGTTAGCTGATGACTGGTCGCTGTTATAAGGTGCTTTCCAGTTTGCTTCTGGTATGCCATTTGTTTTGATTTCTTTAGTTGGCTTTTCAATCAGCCTATCTCGCCGCAGTCTTCGGCTATAACTGCGATAGTGTCACCGATATTCACCATAGCAGGAAAACGACGTGCCGCGAAAATACCATTGCGCTGTGACTTGTACTCAACGGGGGCGGTACCTGTGCGCTCGGTCGAGAAGATTCTCACTAATACATCGCCCTTTTTGACGGTATCGCCAAGATCAAATAAGTATTCTGTGATGCCGTGGTGTTGGCTTTGCACATAACAACTTGCATCAGGCATATCTAATAACTTAGTTGGTTGGGTTGGTTGTTCGTAGTCACCGGGCAAGTTGCCTGAGAAGCGTAAGAAGTTGCGAATGCCACGGTCGGAATAAGCGATGGTTTCTGGAGTGCTGGTTCCGCCTCCTCTTAGTTCGGTGGTAACAAAGATTTTTCCCTGAGACTCCACGGCAGTGTCATACAGGCTGGTGGCGTCCATTTCGAGCAAGATCATGGTGTAAGGTGCGCCAAACAGTTTTGCACCTAATATGCAGGCTTCTTCTTGATCGAGATTGTCGAGACGATGGGCAGCGGCGAACGGCACGATATCTAACGTTTTACCACCTGAGTGAATGTCTAACGCAAAATCGCACTTAGGAACTAGGTAACGAGTAAAATAATCCGCAATTTTCTCGGTCACTGTGCCTATGGGGTTGCCGGGAAAGCTGCGATTTAAATTCCCCTTATCGATAAACGACGTACGTGAGGCATTTTGTACCGCAGGTAAGTTCATCATGGGTACAATAATGACACGACCTTGGATTTGATCTGCCTGAAGCGAGTTCGTCAATTTTAGCAGGCTGGTGATGCCTTCGTATTCGTCTCCGTGATTACCGCCAGTAAGCAGTGCGGTTGGTCCGTGACCATTTTTGATCACGGTGATAGGTATCATAATACTGCCCCAGGCGGAGTCGTCATGTGAATAGGGCAGCGTTAAAAAGCCGTGCTGTACACCTTCTCGGTCAAAGTCTATGGTGGCTGTGATCGAGCTTTTTTGCATATCAAGTCCTTTTAGTTCTCAGACCTAGCTCAACAGAGCTTGAGGTTTGAAAAATTAGTGTTTAACAAATAAGTGGCGTGGAAAGTCACACAATGTTTTTGCTCCATCATGGGTAATGACGATACTTTCCGTTGTTTCTAACCCCCAATCTTTGAACCACAGCCCTGGCATAAAATGGAATGTCATGCCTTCTCTCAAGATGGTTTTATCGGTGTCTCGCAAACTCATGGTTCGTTCCCCCCAATCTGGCGGGTAGCTCAAACCTATTGGATAGCCACAACGGGCGCCTTCGCGTGAGAATCCCGCTTTATCGAGAACCTGGTTTAGTGCATTGGCGATGTCGGCGCAGGTATTTCCGGGCTTTGCCACTTTTAGGCCTGCTTCAAGTCCTAAAGTTAGGGCTTCGTCGGCTCGTTTAAACTTGTCGTCAGGCTCGCCAAGAAAAATAGTGCGAGAGAGTGGACAATGGTAACGGCGGTGCGCCCCTGCAATTTCAAAAAACGTCCCTTCGCCTTTCTTGAAGGGTCTGTCATCCCAAGTCAGGTGAGGTGCGGAAGCATCAGAACCTGATGGCAAAAGCGGCACAATCGCGGTGTAATCGCCAAAGTGGTCTTCATGCCCGAGCACTGCTTGACGGTTAATCTCGGCAACAAGGTGGTGTTTCGGTAATCCTGGTTCAATCATGTCGAACGCGACACGGTGCATGTTTTCAACAATGCGAGCGGCACGGTACATGTATGCCAGTTCTTGATCGGATTTAACGGCGCGGCACCAGTTGACTAGTCCGGTTGCATCGAGAAGTTGAGCATTCGGTAGGTGCGTAGTGAGTGATTCGTAAGCGGTGGCGCTAAAGTAATAGTTATCTTTTTCTACACCGATACGACCACGATCCCAAAGGCGCGGAGCCAGTACGGCTTCGACCAGGAAATCCATCGGGTGTAGCGGCGGATTCATTACATAATGGTCTGGATAGTAGGTGATGTTTTCTGCCGACATATACGCAGTCCTGTATGCTCCGTTGGCATCTTGGCAGCGTCCAAACCAAACTGGCTCATCAGATGGACCAACAACGACACATTGTGGCACGTAAAAAGACCACCCATCATAGCCTGTCAGCCACGCCATGTTAGAAGGGTCATGAATGATAAGGACATCCAATTCTCTTTCTTCCATCGATTGCCGAACTTTCGTTAACCGATCCTGGAACTCATCCAGTGTAAAGTGCAAAGCAACGCCTCTCATATTTTCTCCTTGTTAGAAATCCGACGCCTTATGGGCCTTCGGAGACGCTGAGGTATTTCTACCTTCTACCAGCTAGCCAGATCTGCGTTAAAAATGATTGCAATTTACCTCTGGGGTTGTATTTGGATTAAACGATGCTGTTTAACATGTTTGTTTAACCCATACATTTCATGTCAATCATTACAATTGTGGTTTATTTTTGTGCATTTCACCTCGTTTTGTGAGTTAAAGTTCGCCATTTGTTAAATGGAAGTTACAATGAGCGTTAAAAATGAATCAATTAAAATATTGTGTCATGACAATTTCTTTGAACCCGATCATTCGGCCAGGCACCGCTAAATACATCTCCATTGGTAACTATCTTGTCGAATGTGTCCGCAGTGGTTATCTAAAACCGGGGACTCGATTACCCACACATCGTGAGTTTGCAGAACAAATTGGCGTCAGCGTACAAACGGTGAGCCATGCATATGGTTATGCAGAGAAAAAAGGGGCGATCGAGTCTTGGGTTGGGAATGGTACTTTTGTCAAATCAGGTTTTGTGGATGAAAGTACGGACACGGAGTTCATGCTGACACAAGAGATGAAAGAAACGCCGGATGAAATTGATATGTCGATTGCACATCCAGTGGTGACCGATCGCCACATTACGCTTTTTAATCAGGCGTTAATGGAGATTGCTGGGCAAACAAACAATCGTGGTTTGATCAGTAAAGCAAAGCCGGTAACAGGTCAGCCTCATCATATTGAGTCAGGAGCACGATTTCTAAGTAGCCAAGGGCTGGATGTGGGTGCCGATCAAATATTACTCACAAATGGTGCATGCCATGGTTTAACGTTGGCTTTAAGCACAGTTGTTGAACACGGTGATTTAGTTGCTTGTGGTCACTTGGTTGATCATGGCTTGATCTCTCGCTCGAGAATGCTTGGATTTAAGTTGCAACCACTTGAAATGGATGAGTTTGGTATAACGCCGGATGCATTTGAATGGGCATGTAAACACAAACCAATCAAGGTATTGTGTTGCACACCGAGCATGGCTAACCCGACTAGTGCGCATATGGATGTTGAACGCCGAGAGGCGATAGCGAATATTGCGCAGAAATACGACATCTATGTCATTGAAGATGACGTGTATGGAGCACTAGAACCTAACCGTGTCCCACCCCTTGCCACATTGTTACCCGAACAAGCTTTCTATGTCACCAGTTTAACCAAAGTTGTAGCGCCAGGCATGCGCACTGGCTATCTGACGGTCCCACGTCATTTTTTGCAGCACGCGATTGGTCGTTTAGCGGCAACGAGTTGGTCTGCGACTCCATTACCATTTGAAGTCGCTCATTTGTGGATCGAAAACGGTACGTTAAATCGACTTATTCGCTTTCAAGTCAATGAGTTTGCTAAGCGACAGCGAATAGCAAAAGCCGCTTTAGAAGGGCATGTTTATAGCTCGCACCCGAATGGACAGCACATTTGGTTGAGACTACCCGAGCAGTGGAATAGCGATGACCTGGTTGCTTCGGCAAAGCGTTCAGGGGTGCAGATCACGGGATACAAACCGTTTGTTCTCGATACTAATCAGCCAATGCCTTACGTGCGAATCAGTTTGGGAGCAGAGACTAATCGAGGCTACATCAAACACGGGTTATCTGTGATTGCTGAAATTCTCGATACCAACCCTCCCACCTCACACTTTTTGGTCTGAGCGATAGGTTATCTATGCTTTTATCTGATGGGCTTAAACGTTTGTAACTGAGTTTTTTCTTGTCGCCATTGTCTCGGCGATTTCCCCGTCCAACGGCGAAAGTGGCGGCTGAAGACCGCAGTTTCTGCATAGCCCAGTTGCAACGCGATATCGGTAATACTCTGAATATTCTCATGCAATCGCTGTTCGGCGAAATCCTGACGCACTTGCTGCAGTAGCTGTCGATAACTCGTGCCCTGCTGCTTTAGCTTGCTTTGCAGCATTCTCGGGTGTAAATCCAATGCTCTGGCGACACGCTCCACGCTGCATTCTCCGGTTGAGAGCAGACGACCAATCATGTTTGCCGCTTGGTCACTGAGATTGTTGGGGTAACGGGTTTGCAGCTCTTTGAGGTGCTGTTGAAAATGGCGCTCTAGTGCGTCTTCATCTTGGTGGTTCTTAGCGTTAAGTAGACTCGCTTTAAGTAGGATACCGTCAAACTTGTCACCGAAACGCAGTTTGTTCTGCTGGGCAAATTCGCTCTGTTCTGCCTCGAAGCTGGCGTGTTGGGTGAGGTGTAAAGAGAAGTGGCTCGCTTCAATATCAAGAAGGCTGGCAATAAACATCGCCAGATGCGACACACTCAACTGCATCAACTGTGCGATACCGCGTTCGCTGTGCACATCAATACTGAGCGACAACCGTACCCAATCATCTTGTGGCGTCATGTTAAGAGTGACCCCTGACGAATGTAGATAGAGAAAATCATTCACCCGAGCCAAGGCATCACCGACCGTTTCCGCGCGGGAAACCAGCATTGGCAAGTCTCCCAAGCTCTGTAGGTTTTGACGCTCGGCGAGCAACACGCCAAACAGCGGTTGCTGACAACGAGCAGCCGCTTCCTCCAGCAATTCAGCCAGCCTAGGGTAGGCGAGATACGTATCGGGATTGCGAAACTGCGCCGCAGACAGCCCGACGGCAGCCATAATCTCAACCGGATTCTGCCCCAGTTCGGAAACCAAGCTATCAAATTTATCGGCAGCGCCACTTCGTACGATATACATGTCTCGATTTTTAAATGTTAACAGGTTGTAAATCGCAATGTATCAAATTTACTTCGCAAAAGGTCAAGTGAGTGTCAGTGAGTTGATCTAGGTTACATTTTGATAACAACAACGCATGGATGAGAAGCAGTATGGAACTTATCAATAAAACGGCCATTGTGACTGGGGCGGCTGGTGGAATTGGCCAAGCCATCATTGCAAAGCTGAGAGAGCAAGGAGCCAAAGTGCTTGCTGTCGATATTTCAGAACAATCACTGCAAATGTACACAAGTTTTGACTCAAAGCAGTTGGGAACCTTTGTCGCGGACGTCACCGATTACCAACAAGTTGAAGCTATGGTGAAGTGCGCGGTCGAACTATTTGGCTCACTTGACATCATGGTCAACAACGCGGGCATCGGTGCACCGAAACCTCTGCTTGACCACGACCCAATTGCCGATTTTGAGCCGATCTCTAAGGTCAACCAAAATGGCGTTTACTACGGCATTCTTGCCTCTGGAAGACAATTCCAAGCGCAAGGCACGCCGGGCGTGATCCTCAATACTTCTTCTGTTTACGCACGAATGGCGTCTGAGATGACCTTTACCTACAACGTCAGTAAAGCCGCAGTCGATATGATGACCAAATGCGCCGCATTAGAACTCGCACCATTGGGTATTCGTGTTTGCGCTGTCGCTCCGGGACGCGTTGATACTCCGATGTTAAGGCAATACGAAGAGATTGGCCTGTGGGACCACATCCGCAAAGAACAGATGCGTCAAAACTTCACACAACCAGAAGAGATTGCTGATGTGGTGGCGTTTCTGGTCAGCGAGAAAGCCAACTGTATCAACGGTTGTACCATCAGCGCATCTGACGGTTTCGAGAATTTTAAGTACCCACTTATGGGATAGGCAAGCACGCCACATTACAGCAATAGCGAGGATGTAAGTTATGTCATTACCAGAAGTTATTCAGCACCAAGATTTCTTATTAACTCTTAATACCAATGAAGAGTCGCTCATCAAAGACGCGTTACCGGGTGTTGATGTTTACCCGTTGTTTCTTGACCCAGAAAATGGTACTTGGGTGATTCGTGCCAAATTCAAACCGGGTATCACTCTGCCTAAGCACTTCCACACTGGCGTGGTGCATTTCTATACGCTGAGTGGCGCTTGGCACTACATTGAATACCCAGACCAAGTCCAAACCGCTGGTAGTTATTTGTATGAGCCAGGTGGTTCGATTCATACCTTTCACTGTCCAGAAGAGTCGGGTGGTGCAGATGGCTTTATGGTGATCCAAGGTGCGAACATTAACTTTGACGAAGAGGGTAACTTCATCAACATTATGGATGCAGGTTGGATTGAGCAAGTGGTGGTTGCCGCTGCCAAAGCGCAAGGCTTCACTGCGCGCTATATCAAACCGGGTGCGATTGCTGGCCTAAGCGATGAGCTAGCGGAGTAACCCCATGCAACAGATGAACAGTATTGTAATGCAGGATGGCCGAGTCCGCCTGCAGCAAGTCGAAATCCCCAAACCCGCTTCGGGACAAGTGTTGGTTCGCAGCCTTGCCTGTGGCATTTGTGGCTCCGACCTTCACATTACTCGACACGCGGATGAGGTATTTGATGTATTCCACCAGCTCGGGTTGATACCTGATGAATCCGGTGAGCACGCTCAAGTGATGTTGGGGCATGAGTTCTGCGCGGAAATTATCGAATACGGTGCCGATACGCAGCAAACGTTGGCTGTTGGTAGCCGAGTCACCTCAGTACCGATGTTGCTCAGTCAAAATGGCGCGGGCGTTGGTGTTACTCCGGGTACTTATGGCGCTTACTCTGAGTACTTCCTGCTTGATGAAGCGTTATTGCTACCTGTCCCAGACGAAATGCCGTCTGAGGCGGCGGCATTGACCGAACCACTGGCGGTCGGTTTGCACGCGGTCAATCGCAGTGAAATCGAAACGGAAGAAACCGCGCTGGTTGTCGGTTGCGGCCCTATAGGGCTGGCGGTGATTGCAGCGCTCAAACAACGCGGCGTCAGCAATATTCTTGCGGTCGATCTTCAGGAAGAGAAGCTGCTACTTGCTAGTGAGTTTGGCGCAAATCGATTGATCAACCCGACTAAGGAAGACGAGATCGCCGTTGGTGAGCAGTACGCGATGAACTCACGTCTGGTCATTTACGAGTGTGTTGGCAAGCATACTTTGATTGACGATTTTCTGCGCCGCGCCCCTGCCCGAACGCGAATCGTCATCTCGGGTATCCATACTACACCCGCAATCATTAACTACGCGTACGCGACGGTAAAAGAGCTCGATTTGAGATTCTCTTACTACTACCAACCGCACGAGTTTGAGCAATGCCTACAAGCGATTGCCGAACACACGTTGCCTTGGCAGAAAATGCTCACCGCCAAAGTGGGAATCGACGGTGTCGAAGACGCATTTACACAGTTAATGACGCCAAATGATCACATCAAAGTGGTGATCGAACCTTGGCGCAGCGGCGCGCTAGAAGTGATTTAACTCTTAGCCAGATTAAGCTAGCTAAAACCAATTTTAGTTTGGTGACAGCCCCAACCGTAGCAGCTAGGTTGGGGCTTTTTTTGTTAGGCTTGTTCTGCGCATTCCCGTTGCAGAGCAGGGTAATCGGTGTAGCCTCGTTCGTTTCCGCCAAACAACGTTGAGCCATCGAGTTCTGCCAACGGATGGTGATGTTGCAAGCGAGAGACTAAGTCTGGGTTTGCTACGAATGGTCGTCCGAATGCGACAAGATCCGCGTAGCCTTTCTCTAACACTTCGTCTGCTCGCTGAGGATTGTAGCGACCTGCGACAATGATAGCGTTGCGAAAGCGCTTTCTAAGTTCGATTCGAAACGTCTCGGGAATCGTTGGTGCATCGGCCCAATCGGCCTCGGACAAGTGCAAGTAGGCAATGTCGCGCTCCTGTAGCTGTTTTGATGCCTCTAGGATCGTCGGCACGATATCTGGGCAGTCCATATCTTTAAACGTAATGAATGGTGCCAATCTCACTCCAACTCGATGCGCACCAACAGCGGCGATAACTGCATCCACCACTTCGATAAGAAAACGGATACGATTTTCTCGTGAACCGCCGTAGTTGTCTGTTCGATGGTTTGAGTTGGTTCTTAAGAACTGATCGATCAGATACCCATTCCCGCCGTGGATTTCTACACCATCAAAACCCGATTCAATAGCGCGTTTGGCTGCGTTCGCGAAATCACCGACAACTCGGTTGATATCCGCTTGTGTCATTGCGCGTGGCTCAACACAATCGACCATATTGCCGTTGCCTTGTTCATCTGCAATCCAAACTTGCGTCTCTACCGGAGCGAGCGCAGATGGTGCGATAGGCTGTTCACCATTTTGGAATGTTGGGTGAGACACTCTGCCCACATGCCATAGCTGACAAAACATCGCTGCGCCTTGTAATTTGACCGCTTGGGTCACACCTTGCCAGCCCGCCACTTGCGCATCGGTGTAAACGCCAGGTGTGAACGAATAGCCTTGAGAATCGTCCGAAATTTGTGTGGCTTCGGAAATGATCAGCCCGGCAGAAGCGCGCTGTTGATAATACGTTGCCATCATCTCATTCGGGATGTTGCCCGGCTGAGTGGTGCGTGCGCGAGTCATTGGTGCCATGACAATGCGGTTTTGTAGTGACAACGCTTTCAGTTGAGCTGGTTCAAACAGCTTATTTGTTCTTTGTTTCATGATGCGCTCCTTAGATAAGTACTGGCACGTTGGTCGCTTTACGAGCGGTTGCCATCCAGTGAAGTACGGCTGGATCCCATTGCACTTCGGGCGCACTGAAAAAGCCGCGTAGAATGGAGAACATAATGGCCTGATCAACCAGTGACGTTTGCTTTTCTGAACTTAGGTTGAGCAAGGGTTTAGTTTGTTCTATCAAAGCGGCGACTTCTTTCGCAATCGCAGGTGTATCGTTAATCAAAGCTTCAAAATTTAACGCTTCGGTTTCTTTTTTTGCACGCCATGCTTGTTTAGCGGTTTCTGTTGCAAATTCCGGTAACGTCATGTTTGACCAACGCGGATACCCGACTTTTTGTAGCGGTAAAAACGCTTGTTTTTGCCAGTCTAAAACCGGTGTTGAGGGTTGGCTTTTTTCGCTGGAAGATGCCAATTCAAGGAAGTAGTTGATGATGTCTAAGCTTTCCGCCATGGCTTCACCATCGTCTTTGATCAAAAGAGGAACTTGTTTTGCGCCGATGATGTTTGTGGTGGTGCTCTCGTCGTCATAAGCAATGTTGATGACGTCGAGTTGAATATTCAGCATGCCTGCAACAAAACGGACGCGGGCGCTAAAGGGGCAATGTTCATAAATGTACAGTTTCATTTTTTGTTTCCTATCTCTTGGCTGGGCAGGGCGTGTTGTTGTGCGTTGAACAGCGTTACGGCGTTTAACTTTGCCCTGTCACATAATGTTCTGGGTCTAAACAATGTCGATAGGGTCAGTATATGGATTCGACTTAATTTGATAATTGGGTAATATCTGAATTAATTATTCAGTTTTTCCAAACAATAAGGGCGCGAAGATGGATAAGTTTTCGGATATGACGTTGTTTGTCAACATCGTTAAACATCAAGGTCTGGCAGCGGCGGGAAGGGAGTTAGGTTTGTCTCCGGCGACGGTAACGGCAAGGCTGCAAGCGATAGAAGAACGCTATGGCGTAAAGCTGCTCAACCGAAGCACACGCCACGTATCACTCACGGACGCAGGGGCAATGTACCATCAAGCTTGTCTGAACATCATTGATAGCGTGAAAGAGACGGAAAACTTACTGCAAACGGGTATTTCGCAAGTGCGCGGAACGTTGAAAATTTCAGCTCCACGAGATATTGGCAAACAAATTATTTCGCCTATGGTGTCGGCTTTTTCTGAGCAATATCCGGATGTGACGCCTTATCTTTATCTTAATGACAATTTATCGAACTTGGCTGAATCGGGGCTCGATTTAGTGATTCGTTACGGTGAGTTAGCGGACAGCAATCTCATTTCGCGCAGGCTGGCGTCGAGTCAACGCGTGCTGTGCGCATCACCTGACTATTTGTCGAAGCAAGGTGTCCCAAACTGTCCACAAGATCTCGCGGATCATCGCTGCTTAGCCATGGTGCGCAGCAATGAAGAATTAAAAACGTGGCACTTTAAAGATGAAGAGTCTCACCAATCGATCACGGTCACGCCAAAGCGATTTTCTGATGATGGTGAAGTGATTCGACAATGGGCGTTGGACGGTGCGGGGATTGCATTGAAATCGATTTTAGATATTCAGCAAGACCTCAAAAAACAACGTTTAGTAACGGTTTTGGATGGGTATATGAAAAACTTCAGCGCCTTTTCGCAAGGCGCTGAAGCGGATCTACATGTCATTTATCAAAGCCGCCAATATCAACCGAAAAGAGTTCGCCTGTTTTTGGACTTTCTAGTTGAGCAATTTAGCGCGCTGAGTGATGCCAGCAATCAGATCTAGATGCGATTCAGAGGTTTCTCGGCGGTGGCGATAAATCCCGACGGTGCCAGGGTTTGGTTCGTTTTCCATGGTTAAGCATCGTAAGCCAAAGGATTCCAAATACGGTTTGAGGTGGCCGGTATAAGACATCACCGCGACGCTTTCTTTCAGTACATCAATACTGGCGAGCAGAGAATCCACTTCGTAAGTCGGTCTGTCATCCAGTTGCTGCCTTTCGCGTTCATTTTGCTTCGGGATTGGGTTATCGATGACGTGAGCGAATTTCTTAGCGTCATAAGTGACCGAAAGAGCGGGGTATTCGTGCAGCATATCTTCGGTGACGGTTTTCCCTAGAAGTGGGTGGTTTGGGGAAACAAAATAGGCATCAACCGTTTGAAATAGTGGAATAAACGTAACATCACATTTAGACGACAAGCCGACAATCTCGTGGCCGATGAAGAATTCAATCTGTTCGCTGATTAATGAATCCATCAAGCCTAAGTGGTTGCCAAATTCGACGTGCGTAGATGCCGATGGCTGCTTGCTCAGATGTTCATTGAGTGCTTTTTTGACGAACAGCGGCCACCACGCATCGCCAGTACCCATTTTAATTTTTCCGACTTGGTATTGTTTCCGTTCATCAATGCTTTGCATCATTTGGTTGTATTCATGCTGCATCGCGTTGCTATGGCGATAGAGGATGCGTCCGTATTCGGTCAATACCATGCCATTAGGGTGACGTTCAAACAGCGTCACGCCGAGATTCTCTTCCAGCTTCTTTAAATTGCTTGTTACCGTTGGCTGGCTTAACCCTGCCATTCTTGCCGCAGCGCTGATGCTTTGGCAGCGTGCAACCAGTAAAAATTGCTGCAGAGATTTGTCCATTTTCTTTCCCCTCTAAGAACGAGGGGTATTTTGCACAATTTCATTTATAAATCACAAATCTGTAATCTCATTTGATTGAAATTATGCGCATTTCATAGATCTACATCACTGTTGGGGTTTGACGTATAGATGTTATCTATAGCTCGCTCCTGACTTCCTATTTTCCCCTCAAAAAGGTGTTCTTTAGACTGTCGCCAAAACAACAATCTAAGGGATGAACATGAAACCGAGTTTTATTGCGCTTGCTGTCGCGTCTTGTATTGGTCTTGCTGGATGTGGGTCAGATTCTTCTGATGCGCCAGTGCCGGTCGACAAACCAATTATTTCAGCCGACTTATATTTACGTGGTTTAAATGGAGATTGGGGCACGGCAGAGCATGCCAAGCTAAACTATTTGGGTAATAACGAGTACGAAACCGTACTGCGCGTCGCTCGAGGTAGTAATCAGTTCAAGATTGCTGATCCGGGTTGGCAGATCCAATACACCTACTTTGAGGAGCCCGCGGCGTTCGATAAAGCTCAGGAGTACCTGCCAAAACCAGACACGAATGAAGCGTGTATGAACGATGATTGCAACTCTGAGATCACGTTTGAAGACAAAGGGTATTACAAGTTTTCTGTGAGCTTTGCCGATGAAAGTCGCGCGACAATGACTGTGACGAAAGCAACACAAGAAGAAGCGGAAAAATACTACTCTGATGCGATTCTCGACCCTGCAATGGTGCATGAAGGGCATCAGAGCAAAGAAGTGAAACTGTTCGCCAATTACGATGACTCGAGTGATACCGTGATTTTCTCGGTGAAAGATCCTAAAGCGGAGCTACGTGAATTTGGTATTTCAACGACGACAGAGTTGCGTGATGCGCTCGACCAAGGCTTAGTGATTAATGAGCAAACAGGGCCGCGAGTGGTGTCGGGTGATGTCGCGTTTGACGCGTTGTTTGCATTGACGATGAAAGAGCTAGACCAGCTTGCCGTTTCTGAAATCAAAGACGGCAATTACAACTACAACAACCCAATCAAAGCGGAAGTTTTTGAGACGGGCGCGAAGTGGCATTACGTATGGACGCGTGATTTGGCGTACGCAGCAGACCTTTCGCTTGCATTGATGAATCCAACTCGGGTGCAAAATGGTTTGAATTTCAAATTGTCTGCTTTCCGCGACACGACCGATCAGCAATACGATGGCGAGCAGATTGTGCAAGACACGGGCACTGGCGGCAGTTGGCCAATCAGTACCGATCGCACGACTTGGGCGCTTGGTGCTGAACGCTTACTTTCGGCATTAGATGGGGAAGAGTACAACCAATTTGCTGAGCGCGCATATAACGCTATCAGTAATACACTTGAAGCCGATCGCTTGGCGGCTTTTGATGCGAAATCTGGTTTATACACTGGCGAACAATCATTCCTCGATTGGCGTGAGCAAACGTATTCAACGTGGACGCCAAACGATGTCAATACGATTGGGAGCAGCAAAGCGTTATCGACAAACGTGGTTCACTACCGCGCGATTCATCTCGCGGCTAAGTTGGCAGAGAAGTACGACTCAACCAGCGCGGTCAAATACACCGATTGGGCTGAGCAGTTAAAAACCGCTATCAACGAGCAGTTTTGGAATGCCGAACGCGGTATGTACGTAAGCTATTTGTTTGACAATGGCAAAGACATTGCGGTCGACAAATACGATATGTTGGGCGAAGCGTTGGCGATCATCAGTGGCGTGGCAAGTGATGCGCAGGCGAAACAAATCATGGCCAATTACCCACACAGTGAGTTTGGCGTGCCGGTTTACTTCCCTCAACAACCGGACGTGCCTGTGTACCATAATCGCGCAATTTGGCCATTTGTTACCGCGTACAGCTTGCGCGCCGCGCATCAAACACAAAACGTGGCTGCGGCGAACAATGCGATTCAATCGTTGGTTCGTGGCACGGCAACTAATTTATCCAACATGGAAAACTTAGAGTGGCTTTCTGGTAAGTCATTCATCATCCATAGTGATCATGGCGAAGACCAGAGCTTGGATGGCCCAGTGATTAACTCTCAGCGTCAGCTTTGGTCTGTGGGTGGCTACTTGAACATGGTGGTAGAGACCCTATTCGGCATCCATACCGAAACGGGTAAGTTGGAAGTGAAGCCATTTATCACAAGTTGGGTGCGCAATAACTTGTTGGCTCAGTCTGAACAAATCACGTTGGAAAACTTTGCCTTTAAAGGAAATAACTATTCGGTAACCATTGATTTGCCTGAAGTAAGCAAAGATGAAACGGGCTACTACCCAGTTGAAAATGTCACAATGGACGAAGAGGGGCATTTCCACGTGACACTGGGCGCGCTAGTGAACGTAGATAGCAGCATTACTTTAGTTTCTGGTGTGAAACCGTATGTGAGTGAAGATAGCCGCGTTTATTCTCCGCAAGAGCCAAAACTGGTAGTAAAAAGCGTTGATAATTCGGTTTCGATTGACGTGACGAGCAAGTACAACGTGAACTTGTATCGCAATGGCGAGCTGATTCAAAAGAACGTGATTGCTCAATCTTATTCCGATACGCCAACAGGTTTTGCTTGTTATTTGGCTGAAAGCATTAACGATAAAGGCTTCCGTTCTAACCCAAGCCAACCAGTTTGTGTCGGTGAAGAGATCCGCATCAAACTCGATGGCGAATATCAGCCACTCAAAGATAATGTCTCAGTGGTTACGGTGAGTAAAGACAGTGGCATCGTAAAAGGTGCAGAGTCGTTTACAGCCCCTGTAACGGGCACTTACCAGTTCGATGCTTGGTACAACAATAACCTAGGGCAACTTAATACTGGCATCACGAATACCGTGAAACTGTTAGAGGTATTGGATGATGCAGGTAAAGTGGTTGGTCAAGGTTACTTGCAGATGGGCCATATTGGTGAAAACCAAGGTATGCGTTACTCAACGCCAATTGAAGTAGCGTTGGAGCAGGGGAAAACCTATCAGATCGCGCTGAAGGACCACTTCAATATGAGTTACCTCAAATCGAATGAAACCTACATCTACGCTGGTGGTATTGAGGGTGAAAAGAACGAAGCGCAAATCGCAGATATTCGAATCACACCTTTAATGTAGGCTGTTTTAACAAAGCAGTGTTCTAGAAAACTGTGTTCTAAGAAAGACAAAGCCGCTGAGATTATCAGCGGCTTTGTTGTATTTGCTATCGGTGGCCGTTTACAGATTAGTTTGCAGCCTGCGGACGAGGTTTACGGCGCTGACCTGACGGTTTGTTTCCTGCAGGCTTAGCATTGTTTGGCTTGCGGTTACCAGACGGTTTACCAGCGTTGCCACTCTTATTACCGTTTGGTTTATTTCCACTCGGTTTATTGCTATTTGGTTTGTTGCCGTTAGGTTTACGGTCATCTGGTTTACTGTTTGCACGACCTTGGCCTTCACGGTTGCCTTTAGGCTTGCCCGCACCGCCCTGGTTGGTGCTGTTTTTGTTGCCGTTGTTACCACCGTTGAAGCGACGTTTAGGTTTGTTTGCACCATTGCCTGCTTTCTTT
This sequence comes from Vibrio sp. 811, assembly GCF_033339195.1. Lineage (NCBI taxonomy): Bacteria > Pseudomonadati > Pseudomonadota > Gammaproteobacteria > Vibrionales > Vibrionaceae > Vibrio > Vibrio sp. 811. The sequence continues at coordinate 49,065 of NZ_JAWOUB010000006.1, read as the reverse complement.
TCGGTTGCCGGAGCGTTTTCGCCCGCAGCATTTGGCGCTTTTGGTTTTTTCGGCTTCTTAGGTTTTTTCGGTTTGATTGGGCGCGTATCCAGTTTAGATTCTGGCACCACATTGGTTGGCGCAAAACCTTCCAACTCTTTACGTGGTAGTACTTCTTGAATCAAACGTTCAATCGCAAACAACTCAGATGCTTCTAGCGCACACACCAGTGAAATCGCTTTACCTACTTCGCCCGCGCGGCCAGTACGACCAATACGGTGAACGTAGTCTTCTGCCACTTTCGGTAGCTCAAAGTTCACCACTTGCGGTAATTGCGGAATATCGATACCGCGCGCAGCAATGTCCGTCGCGACCAACACACGAATTTCACCCGATTTGAAATCCGCCAGTGCTTTGGTACGTGCGCCTTGGCTCTTGTTGCCGTGGATGGCAGCAGCCGGTAGATTTTGTTCGATCAGGAACTTCGCCAGACGGTTTGCGCCGTGTTTCGTTTTCGTAAACACCAGCACTTGCTTCCAATCGCCGTCTTTGATCAATTTAACCAACATCGGTGCTTTTTTCTTCACGTCTGCAGGGTAGATGCTTTGCTCAACCGTTCTCGCCGTCGAGTTCGCCGGGTTCACTGAAATCTCAACCGGGTTGTTCACCAAGCCTTTCGCAAGGTCGCGGATTTCATCCGAGAAAGTTGCCGAGAAAAGTAGGTTCTGACGCTGTTTTGGTAGCAGAGCTAGGATCTTACGAATGTCACGGATAAAGCCCATATCCAACATACGGTCTGCTTCATCCAGCACTAGCACTTCCAGTTGGTCGAATTTCACTGCATTTTGGTTGTACAAATCCATCAGGCGCCCTGGTGTCGCGACCAACACATCCGCACCTTTGCGAAGACGCTGCATTTGCGGGTTGATCTTCACACCACCAAAAACAACTGCACTGTTTAGTGGAAGGTGACGGCTGTACATAAACACGTTTTCTTGCACCTGAGCCGCAAGTTCACGCGTTGGCGTCAGGATAAGTGCACGAACTTGGTTAGCACGAACGCGAGGGCCGTTCGATAAACGCTCAAGAATCGGTAGCGTAAAGCCTGCGGTTTTACCTGTACCAGTCTGCGCTGCTGCCATTACGTCTTTCCCTTCCAAAATAGCAGGAATTGCTTTTGCCTGAATTGGCGAAGGGGTGTCGTAGCCTTTCTCTTGAATAGCTTTAAGGATTGGAGCAGATAGACCTAACGAGGTAAAACCCATATGTATGATTCTCAATTGTAGAGTTAGATAACAACGCGCCGAAAACAAATCGGTACGAAAAGTGCGACATTCTGAGGCTTTTACGCGCAGGCTTCAACTAATTCCGTCATGGATAAATATTTGAACTGGATCTCATTTCTTTTTGGCAGGCAAAACTGATAACTGGTTTGATCGATCGATTGAATGGTTTTACGTTGGCGATGCCCATTCTTACATCGTTATCACGGCATGCAGTTTGAGTTTATCGAATGCTTTTCGGAGCAAGGGGGGCGCTTGATCCTTTCATTACTCCGCTTTTGCATGCATTAAAAACGCGCTAGTTAATTGCTGAAAGAGTGAATCTACCGACGGACGGTCGGATATATGATGGAAGAGCGGTGTGTGGACATCACCACGAATATCATCGCTGTGACCGCAAAGCTGATTACACATTCGTACTGGTTCGACAATCTTCTCGACGTCGGCATCAATCAGAATGCATGCTTGTGACAATACCACTTGTCCGCCGCCTTTTTTAAGTAAAACACGCTGCGCGGTTCCCACGACTTTTTGCCCGCCAATGTTGAGGTTGTACTCGCCATCGCAGTAGGAATAAGGCGTAGCATGAACATCCACTTTCACGCCGAGCTGTTTAAAGAAAACCGTTAATATCGCACATAAATCGAGATACGCTTTTTTGATGTTGTAAGGCTCGCCTTCTGGCCAGTGGTAAATGTGGGATAGATTGATAATACCTGGCACCTGAGGGACTGGGGCACCACCGGTTTTACGAGAAAAGAGCTTCCAGCCAGACGTATTTAACGCATGTTCTAACTCATTAGACACTGGCCATTTCTTACCCGCGGGAAGCACGAGCGTTGGACTTTTTACTTGCCAAAGCAATAGCACTTGCGAGAGTTGGTTGGACTGAACTTGTTTAATGAGCTCATCTTCTTTGTCAAATGCATCAGCGACTTCCGTAGCTGTGTAGCGAATTAGCTTATTTTTAGCAACCAAACTCTATCCCTCGCGGCTATTTAATCATTACTGTTGTATCTCAGATACAGCTTTATTGCTAGGTCTGTGATTATTAGGTTTTTGCTCGCTAGCTGCATGATCACCTTTTGGATCTTTTCCGTTGTCCATTAATTCTGCTTGAACACGCGATAAAAAGTTTTTGCTAGTCATCACATCAGCCATTCATAAAATCTGCCATCTATGAAAAATTTTGGCGATATAAGTATGAAAAAGCGAGTGATGACTCTCGCGTTAGCGGCATCATTAACGGGATGTGTGACGTTCCCAACTCAAGAATCTGAGCAAGTACAGGTGCTTTGGGACAATGTGAATGCGATTGAAAACTGTGAACTAATGGGTACCGTGATCGGCTCAGAAGGCCACTTTTACGACTATTGGCTTCACGCAGATAAAGACATGGTTTGGGGTACGCTAAACCAAATGCGCATCAAGGCGGCGGATTTAGACGCAGATACCTTGTACTTATATCAACCATTGAGCTTTTCTACGTCAGTAACGATGTTTGCAAATGCTTACAAGTGCAAACAGTAGCTATAGGCTTGAAGACAGGCGCTGCTCTCCTGTCTTTGATGCGTTCTACAAATACTGGCTACCTTGCGTTAATTGACGTTTGCTGTCGCCACCGCTGATGTATCAGAGAACGACAATGTAAAGTCTCGCTCGGTATTAAGCACTTTGGCTGGAAACTCTAAGCTCAACTGCGTATGTGGCGCGACTTCTGAAGCAATGCTAGTAACGAATTTTCGGGTTTCTCCAGGAGAGATCGATATGTCACTTCCACCTTGTGATGAGAGCTCAGCGATACCCATTGTTTCAAGTGTGTTACCTGCAGTATCCGCCAGGTGTAATAAAGATTCTGACTTGTAGATTAATTCTCCACTTTCTGTGCGATATGCATTAAACGTGTTGAAATTTGGTTGTAATGATCCTTGTGATCCAATGTTAGTAACGGAAAATGTCACATTAGCGCCATCAAAGTTCTCGACTCTTACGAGTACGTTACCGTCTTGGTAACGAGCGGCTGCTGCCGCGGTTGCTTGATGTTTCTGCCTCTGTTTCTCTTTTTCAATGTCGCTTAACTGTTTCTGCTCATTAGCGATTCGATTCTTTGCCATGTAGTACGACTGATCGACCATTGCTATTAAAGCGGGGATTGAATACAAAGTGAGGCCTTCCAAATGGTCAAAGTCGATTTTGGCATGTTGAGTACGTTTATGATTAGAAAATTGGCAGTAACCATCAATCAAACTGATGAAAGCCACTTCAAAAGTGCCCTGTAATCGGCTTACTTCCTGTGCTGCTTTCTCTAGATTTGAGCGGACTTTCCGAATCTCTTCCAAACTCTTTTGTGAAAGACGACCGTTTGGCGATACGTCGTTAGAAACCGAAACCAGTTCTTCGGTCACAAATGGATTGTTTTCGGCTGGAATCACCGTAGTGATACGGTTGGATTTGGTGATGTCTTCGCCCAATAAAACCATCATTTTTTGCGATGCGGCGGTTGTGTTGCCCGCTAATACGTCACTACAGTTTGGCGACGTATTGGCATACACGGCGAATGCGGTAAAAAGTGAAAGTGTAACGGACCAGCCAGTGGTGACGAGTCCTGTCGTGGTTCGAGTATTCATCCTGATAACCCCTCTGTCATTTGGTGCGATTCACTGACGTAATTGCCAATCAAAAGATTGGCTCGCGACATTCAGAATGGTTCTGGTCAACCCTTCGTAGTGGGTCTGCCCACAGATGCTTTTTTAGTCGTTTATCAACCGCTAAGCCACGATTGATAAAGTGTCTGAAATTGAGAGCATTAACGCTGCGAAGTTGATGTCTTTGACTGAAAGATAGACGTAACTTTTCTAACCATCAAATACGTGATTGAGTTCTCATTTTTATATGAGTGAGAGGTTCAAGAGAAAACAGGCACTTACTGTAGAGAGTTGATTTGAAGGAAAAATATAAATTTTTTGGGGAACTTTTTTGATGCTGCCTTTGAGACTTTTTCGAATCTCAAAGGCAGGTTCTTACACTCGCGTTCAATTACAACGTGTTGAGGACATCCGCGAGTCGAGAGACAGCTGTCGTCAGTTCTTCTGGTGTGGCATTGGTAAAGTTAAGACGCAGAGCGGCTTTTACCTTTGAACCTTCTGGATAAAAGACCGGGCTCGGCACTACAGCAACCCTGTTTGCGAGAAGGTTTTTCGCCAGTTCGAAGGTGTCGCATTCTGGAATCTCGACCCAAACGAACATGCCACCATCGACGGGTTTGACTACGCAACTTTCTGGCAGCTGTTTTTGCAGCTCAGCAAACATGACATCGTAACGTGATTTGTAAAGCGCACAGATGGTTGAAATGTGCGTTTCGAAGTTGTCATGTTGCAGCAGGCCATACAGCAAAGCTTGCATAGGAATACTAGAGTGCAGATCGGCACCTTGTTTAATTTTGATAAGTGGCTCAAGGTAGCTGCTTTTGCCCGTAACTACACCAATACGCAAGCCTGGTGAAGCTATTTTGGAGAAAGAGCGCAATACGATGGAGTGCTGTGGGCAGAAGTCCGAAACCAGTGGAAGCGCTTCACCAGAAAAACGCAGCTCGCGGTATGGTGCGTCTTCAATGAACGCCACGTCGTATTGTATACAAAGCTCGGCAACTTTTTGGCGAGTCTCTAGCGCCCAGCATACGCCCGTTGGGTTGTGAAAATCGGGTACGGCGTAGAACATTTTTGGTTGCTGCGTGGCAAAGCATTGTTCGAGTTCTTCAAGGTTTGGGCCACACTCGGTTTGTGAAACGGTCACGATGTTGGCTTGCACTAGACCGAATACTTGCATAGCACCAAGGTAGCTCGGTGCTTCCATCACCACTTTATCGCCCGGATTCACGTACGCACGCGCAATCAAATCTAGCCCTTGCTGAGAGCCCGTTGTGATCATCGCCAAATGAGATTCTGGCAGCTGGTAATAATCGGTAAAAAAGTTAAGTAGCGGGGCGTAGCCTGCTGTTGCGCCGTATTGAAACACCTCTGGCATATTAGCGAGGTTTTCGAGCGTCGGTTTCATTAAGTCGATCGGGAAGGTTTTTTCGTCCGGTAAGCCACCTGCAAGAGAAATGACGTTCTTATCGCTCGCTGCTGCGAGGATTTCTCGGATGTAGGATGACTTAGTTTGTTGTAATGACTGTGCGATTTCCATGTGCTGTGCTTCTCGTAATTGTCTTTTTTATGTCAGAAATAGTATAGGTAAATTGCCAAGCTTGGTGTGTCCATTTATGCTGTTAAACATGTCCATTTATGCTATTTAAGCGAAAATTTACTCCGTGAGCCACCAACAAGTTTCTAGGATCAATGACGTGCTGTTTTACATTCACCAGGACATTAGCAGAGATTTATCGGCTAAAGAGCTAGCAGATGTAGCAGCCTATTCTGAACAGCACTTCCATCGTATTTTTAAAGATGTGGTAGGGGAGTCTGTCCATCAATATATCCGTCGCACAAGAATGGAATACGCCGCCAATCAACTGATGTTTGATACCAGCTCGTCGGTGTTAGACATTGCTAACAAGTGCGGCTTTAGCTCGGTATCTTCTTTTAGCCGAGCATTTAAAGCAACGTTCGCTATGTCTCCTGGCGCGTGGCGAAAGCATGATTTACAAGTCGCAGAAAAGCCGTATCTAAAAGATCCGGAAGTGGCTGCGGGTTATCATCGGGTTGCTAAACGCGAGTTGCCAGAACCTAAAATTATGGAGGTTCCACAACGCTTTGCGGCTTATGTGCGACATGAGGGTTATAGCCGTTCTATTCGCAATGCGTGGCTGATTTTGAAGGCGTGGGCAAGCTCTGAGAATCGGGACTTTTCGGTTCAATACGGTTTGCATCACTCCAACCCCGCTTGGGTTGAGCTCGATAAGTGTCGCTATGTGGCTTGTATGGCGATTGATAAGCCGCTTAAAGTACGCGGTGTCGTGAATCAAATGACGATTCCGGGTGGTTTGCATGCTGTTTTTCGCTTAACAGGGGTATATGGAGAGCTTCTTCCTCAATTGAGTATGGTGTTAGAAAAGTGGTTGCCGAATTCAGGCTTTAAGCAGCGTTCTACTCCCGCTTATGTTCACTATCATAAAAACCATTTCCTTAGCCATGATGAGGCGTTTGAGCTGGACTTCTATCTGCCCATCAGTTTTTTCTAACTGGAGTATTTATTTACTATCCGTAAGGAAGAAAATGCTAAGCTCTATATGGTGATTTTTTACAAATAATTGAAAATTAAATGAACATCGATCATGTAAAGCTATTTGTCCGTTTGGCTTCGACACACAACATCAGCATGGCTGGTCAAGAACTTGGACTTTCTCCTGCTGTCGCTAGTGCGCACATCAACAAACTTGAGGACAGCTTAGGAGTTCGTTTAGTTCATCGCACCACACGCAAAGTTTCCTTAACTGAAGAAGGGCAGGCTTTTTTACCTCACGCGGAGGAGGTCCTTGCAACAGTGGAGGCAGCAAGGGGAGCTGTTGGATCAGGGCAGAGTGCGCCAACGGGAGTATTACGTATAACCGCCTCTGCAACTTTTGGTCGCTTACATATTGTGCCCGCATTAAAAGGTTTTATGGCGCGTTACTCAGGGTTAACCGTGGACTGCCGATTTTCTGATTCCATTATTGATCTGGTTGAGGGAGGTTTTGATGTCGCCATTCGTGTCGCTGAGTTGAAAGATTCTTCATTGGTCGCAAGAAAGCTTGCGCCAGATCGTCGTATTATCGTTGCATCACCAGATTATATTGAACAATTTGGGAGACCTAACAAGCCCCAAGACTTGACGAATCATGAATGTATTAACTTAGTTGGAATGAATAATTGGTCATTCAATACAAAAGATGGAATGCTCAATGTAAGAACTTCTGGTCGTTTTAAAACTGATAATGGTGATGCGATGAGAGACGCGACGGTAAACGGGTTAGGTATTTCTATCAACTCGGTTTGGAGTGTTTATCAAGAATTACAAAGTGGTCAGCTAGTGGAAGTACTCGAAGATCACCCTTTAGCGATGGATGCTGGGATTTGGGCTGTGTACCCAAGCTCTCGTTTAATTGCGCCTAAGGTGCGTGCCTTTATTGATTACTTTGCTGAATACTATGGCACGCCACCTTATTGGGAAGAGGTTTAAAAGTCACAAAGACCATGATCCGTGCTCAGTTGGAATAGCAAAAAAAGCAGACCCATGCAGGGTCTGCAGTGTTAGAGAGATTAAAAGTCTGCGTTTGTATCGGTACCAACAAAGACGCTAATTCCGCTGGTAGATTGATAAATGCTAAAGGTTTCACCTGCAACAATACCATCTACAGAATCGTCATTTGCGGTACAGGTATAGCCGACGGAGTACGTACCGGGCTCTACAAAGCCAAATTCATATTCGTAATTTGCTTCATCAATGTCTTCCACTACGTTCGCCGCTGCGATTGGCATTATTTGGCCTTCTGCGCCTGCAAATGGCCCCATGTTCTCTTCGGCGATATTTCCTTCATATAGGTAGACCGCGTGTGCATACCCATTTGCGCTTGGGGTATCCGTTTCGCAGTTTTGGTAGGTTAATGTTGCGATATCTCCCTGAATTTCACCCGTTGTAACCGTGTTAATTAAAGTGACGGAGGTGCGTTGAATGCTGTAGCCTTCGTTTTGGCCTGTTCCGTCTTTTAAGCCACGGCGCAGGTCAAACTCCACCACAAATTCGTTGTTGTCAGGGTTGACTGCGAAGGTATTATTAAAGAACAGTACCCCAGAATTCGGATCTTTTCCGACCCCCTGCGGACAAGCCCCATTACCTTTTACGGTCAGTGGTATTTGATTGCCGGTCGCTTCATCAACAACATAGGATGGATAATCCGGATGATCGCCATCATTCGCAAACACGCAGAGTTTGTAATTGCCAGTGGGTATCAGCTCGTCGTCCACTAACTCTTGAGCGTCACTGCCCTGGAAGTCGAGTAAGTTAACGCTTAATGGTATTGGATCTTCATTATCGAGCAGAGGATTACCATTTTCGTCAACGAAATTTCCGTCTTCGTCGGTTTTATACACATCGAAAACTTGTGGTGTACCACCATCCAAAGGGAGAAATGCCACTTTGTTGTATGCGATAACCACTTCTGATACGTCATCAATAGGGGCATCTGATACAGACAAGGTAACCGGAGTCATTGTGCTGACAGAGTCACTGTCTGAATTACAGCCAATCAACGCAACTGTTATTGACGCACTGATCAAGCCAATTTTCATGCTGTTCATTTAGATGTACCTTTTTATGAGAAGTGTATTAAATGTAGTCGATTATTGATAAAACACAGAATAATAACGAGCGGAGTCGCGCGGTTAAAAGAGTGATAAACCATGACTAAGAAGTTCAGTAAAAGTGTGCTCAAATCGACGATATTGTGCTATTTGAAGTGCTATGGTTAGAAATGTGTCGCTCAAAAAATGAGCGGATAAATACATCAACAACTCTAGCCAAGAGGTCTCTATGTTAGGTGAAAATCACTCATTAACTCATGAATTCCCAGAACATTTGGATACCATTACTCAGCTTACCGAAAACGATGCATCATTTGCTGAAACCGTTAAAAACTACAATGCTTTAGATAAGGAAATCCGCGTACTAGAACTTCAAGGAAGCCCGATTGATGATCACGAAATGAACGTATTAAAACATAACCGGGCTGAGCTCAAAGACTGGCTCCACTCGCGAATAATGGGTTCTTAGTGACGAAATGATCATCGGCTCGTAAATAGCGGGCCGATTTTAGTTCCAATGGACGATGCCAAGTGTGCAAACATTAGGAGTGCTGAGCAGGAGCTTGGAGCGGCAGGTGACCAGTTTTTACCCAAATGATCGTTTCTTGCTCTACAAAAGGAAAATGCTCGCTCATATGTGGGCTTCGGATCCAAGAGTAGGGAGGATAGGTTCCTAGCTCGTCTTTAAATTCCCCCGATAACACAAAAATTTCTTCACCACCAAAGTGACGGTGTGGTTGAAACTTCTCGCCTTTCGGCCATTTAACCAATGCGACATGTTCATGCTCAAAATCATGCAGAGGCATGACTTGCAACCCACCGACACCACTCTGCCAGCTCGCTTGGTTTGTATTAATGCGAACTGTTTCAAGATCCTCAGATTCGAACTGATTTAGTTTAACTAAAATCACACAGCCTTCTTTGCTAAATGGTGCGTGTTGACTTCCTGGAGGGTTACGAAGGTAAGTGCCGGCAGGGTAGTCACCGTATTCGTCAGAGAATACCCCCTCGAGCACCAATATTTCTTCTCCTTGAGGGTGAGGATGAGTCGAAAACTGCGAATTTGGCTCGTACTTAACGACGCTGGTGGTATGCCCTGATTCTTTGGCTTCTCGTTCCAAAGGTTTGCGCCACACACCTTTGGAAGGGCTGGCGATCCATTCCTGTTGAGCAGTATCTATCACGATTCTTTTTGAAAAATCCATATTCAACATATTGAAATTCCGTTACTTATTTAATTACTAATTCTCATTAGTATACGTATAAAAAACATCAATTGATTCATTTGTTGATAGCCCAATTCATGGATTGAGTACGAACATGAAATCGGAGCCTAATTTAAATTTCTGCTTGTGTAATGAGAATTGTTATATTATAACATCGCAAAATTAAATGTTATAACATAACAAAAAGGAAAAAGTAGTGAATAAGAAATTGGTGTCTCTCGTGATCGGTAGCATTTTTGCATCCCCTGTTTTTGCCGACACACTATCGAACCCACAGATTGGTGTTGTTGTTGATGGCTACTACCAAGATGGCCAACGTCATAATTCTGAGCGCGAAGAAGGCTTTGGTCTAGGCCATACGGAATTAAACTTCTCATCAAATATCGACGACAAGTTTTACGGCGCATTGACCGCGGTTCTTGAAAGTCATGGTGATGATACAGAATTAGAGCTTGAAGAGGCATTCATCGAAACTTTGGCATTGCCATATGGTGTAAATGTGCGCGCTGGCCGATTCCTATCTGACTTTGGTTATCTGAATAACCAACACATGCACACCGATAGCTTTGTCGAGCGTCCAATTGCTTATCGTACTTTCCTTGGCTCGCACTACTACGATGATGGTGTACGTGCAAACATCGTGTTGCCAACCGACCTTTACGTAAAACTTGGTGTAGAAGCGCTTAGTGGTAGCAAAATGTCTTCTGTCGAAGATGGTTCTGAAGTTGGCGTGTACACCACGACGCTGAAGCTTGGGAATGACTTCTCCGAATCTTCAAGTTGGCAGTTTGGTTTAAGTTACCTGCGCAACGAAAACGGCAAGGTTAAAGAGTTCGAAGATCACGACCACGGTCATGAAGAAGAGCATGATCACGAGCACCATCATGGCGCAGCAGTGACAGGTGCGAACCTTTACGGTGCTGATTTTGTTTGGAAATGGGCACCAGACGGTAATTACAAATACAGCAACTTCACGCTATCGGCTGAATACATGCTGTTAGACGGTGTGGTAGACAGCAAATATAAAAACGATGCAGAGTCACCAGACAACCTAAGCGCATACTATGTTTCGGGCGTTTATCGCTTCAACCCAAGCTGGTCAGCTGGTCTACGTTACGGCGAAGCAGAAAGCTACGATGGTCATGCACACGGCGACCACATGCATTTTACTGAGCTGAATGATAAAGAAATGGATGCGATGATCGCATGGGATTCTTCTCATTTCGGTACTATCCGTGCGCAATACACTCGCATTGATAACCAAGACAGTGAGACAGACAACGTGTTCACTCTGCAATACGTGATGACATTTGGAGCGCACGGTGCTCATGCGTTCTAAGCTGACATTGAATAAATGCAGTTTGGTGATGATGGCGGCAGGAGCTGCCATCATCTCTTCGCCTGCTTTAGCTCTAAACATTTTTGTTTGTGAGCCAGAATGGAAAGCCTTTCTTGAAAGCCACGCGCCAGATGCCAGTATTTATTCAGCGACAACGGTCAAGCAAGACCCACATTACGTACAAGCTCGCCCTTCTTTGATTGCGAAGATGCGCCAAGCGGACATGGCAATGTGTTCGGGCGCAGAACTAGAGGTGGGGTGGTTACCTATGCTGCAAGTTCGTAGCAGCAATGCGGCGGTGCAAAATGGTGCGCCGAGCATGATCTACGCGACGGACTTCGTGCGCATGTTAGATACTCATGCTCACGTTGACCGTAGCATGGGAGATATACACGCTCACGGTAACCCACATGTTCAATTTGCGGCAAATGACATGATTCCATTATCTCGTAAAGTCACGGAGCGCCTAAAAGCGATTGATCCCGACAACGCACAAAGTTACCAAGTGAATGGTATGAAGTTTCGTGCTCATTGGCGTAAAAAGCTTAAAGAATGGAATGAGAAAGGGGCTGCTTTAAAGGGTAAGCAAGTTGTCGGTTATCACGCGACGTATCGTTATTTGTACGATTGGCTCGGAATGAAGCAGATTGCCGATCTCGAACCTAAACCGGGCATTTCACCGACCACATCTCACCTGCAATCGCTTACCAAGTTAGATGCTGACAGTTTTGATGCGATTGTTTACTCCTCTCATCAGGATCAGCGTCCAGCGAACTGGTTGCAAGATCATACTGACAAACCTGTGATTCAACTGCCATTGACCGTTTCTGAGGGTGAAAGCTTGGATGAGATGTACGATCAGGTCATTGATGATTTACTGGATGTGTTAGTGCCGCCCGTTCCTGTGAAGATCTAAGCCATGGCGGATTATGCATGGCTTTTACCTGCGGTTTTGTGTGGTTTAATTGCGTTAGTTGGCAACATCGTTCTGGGGCAACAAGTTCTTAATCGTCAGATCATCTTTATAGATTTGGCGGTGGCGCAAGTCGCGGCATTGGGGGCAGCACTAAGCCACTACTGGTTGAGCCAATACGCGCTGTTCTCAGGCTCATTCTTTGGCGAAATGATTGGCCCTTGGGTGATGTCTTTGATGCTTTGCGGTTTGATCGCCTTAATGGAGAAACGATACCAGCAGCATTTAGAGCCCATGATCGGCAGCTTGTTTGTCGTGTCTGCATCGCTGGCGATCCTGCTGGTGAGCAAAGACCCACACGGCGGAGACTTTATTCAAGGCATTCTTAATGGGCAACTGTTATGGGCGACTTGGGCAGACGTTTGGCCTTTGGCACTCATTACCGCTGCGATGTTGCTATTAGTTTGGTTAAAACCTGCGTTTATGCGCGGTAGTGGTTTTTATCTGATCTTTGCTATTCTGATGCCCATTACGGTCAAGTTAACCGGCATTTATTTAGAATTTGCTTTGTTGGTGATTCCAGCTTTATGTGCGGCAGCATTGAAGGGAACTCGATTCTTTGTCGCCAGTATCAGCATCGGTATTGTTGGGATCTTATCGGGTATTGCCGCGTCGGCTCGCTATGACTTACCGAGTGGTGCGAGTATTGTGATCACCCTGTTTATTGCTGGCATGTTGTTTAATCTCTTGCTTCAGCCTTTTCTGGTGAAAATAACAAAACCAGCTTTTGTAAGAGATTAAGAGACAAGTAATATTGGTCTGATGAAGTAGTATTTGATTAATCAGACCAATACTTTTCTATCCAAGTCCTCCAATCGTGTAACTTTGCGCCTTCCAACACACTTTCTTACGTTGATCTTGCCATAGTCATCAAGTTGCCTTGATTAGTTCACATCCGACTCCCAGACTGTTTCTATAGTTTTTATAAGATATAAAAAACCCTGCGTATGAGAAGCGCAGCTGTAACGCGATTAGGCATAAAAACAAAAACGCTAGGGATACAAGCGAATTTGTAATCTCAACATTTAAGGAAGACCAAGATGAAACCGGAAAAAGTAGCAGTAGTCACTGGTGCGGCTCGTGGTATTGGCCAAGCGATTTGTGAACAATTACTGGAGGATGGATTCCATGTTGTCGGGCTAGATATATCGCCCGTGGAATGGAGCCAGTCGGCGCAGCTAAGCAGTTATCAAGTCAACTTGTGTGATGCCGAAGCCGTCAGTGAAGTAGTAGAAAGTGTTGTAGAGCAGCACGGAAGAATCGATGCTCTGGTTAACAACGCGGGCATCACTCGAGATGCATTGTTGCCAGATATGTTAGAGCAAGACTGGGACAGCGTGATCGACGTGAACCTAAAAGCGGTGTTCTTACTCACCCAACGTGTTGCTCCTGTCATGCTAGAGCAGGGCACAGGCAGTATTGTTAGCATTTCTTCTATAGTGGGAACGGATGGTAATATCGGCCAGAGCAACTACGGCGCAAGTAAAGGCGGCGTCATCTCAATGAGCAAAGGCTGGGCGAAAGAACTTTCAAGAAAGGGTGCACAGATACGCGTCAACTGTGTCGCGCCAGGCTTTATCGCCACCGACATGACCAAGAACCTGCCAGAGAAAGTTATTCAAATGATGGAAGGCAAAACCCCATTAGGGCGCATGGGCTCAGTTCAAGATATTGCCAATGGCGTCTCTTTCCTAACCTCAGACAAGAGCGCCTACATCACAGGACAAGTGCTCAAGATTGACGGTGGGTTGGTATTATAGCTCGCTAATCAAAACGTCAAATACCAAACGCCCTTTACTTATATGAAGGGCGTTTTTGTTTGAGGAACATTAATTGACCTGCTGGTATTTTTTTGCTCCTAAATGATTCAGTGGAATCAGTCAATAGTACGTGATGGAAGGTATAATTGCTTACTTTTATTAGCGAAGAAACTGATTGTATTGAGTGTTTTGTAGCCACTTGTTTTCTGGTAGCTTACAGCTCTTATTAAAGCTGTTGTGCCAGTCACATCTAATTAACCAAACATACAAGGAAGGAATTGTGAAGTATACGCCAAAGCCAAAGCCTATTCGACCTAGCAACCCATCTGCATTAGAGTTGGCTATTTATCGCTACGAATGTCAGGCCGCTGAATATCACGACAAAAAGAATAGTGTTGCGCCTAACAATGAATCTAAAGAAGCTTGCAAGCAGCGTATTGATGCTTTGGAAAAGGATTGGGCACACCTTCAGCATGAGCGAAAAAAGATTACTGCTCAGGTGATGCCTTGAAACATACCGTGCTGAAAACAAGTTGAAAGATGAAGATGAGTTGTTCGAGGAGGCTCATCATCCGACTCGTGTGCTGGCTCGTAATCTCACCGCAGTTGGTGAACCTAAGCCGAGTAGCATCCATGACCCACATCATATCATTCCGGGTAAAGGACGGTTTCAGCAGGTTAGACTTGTTGTGACACGATTAGCTCTTCATGCTCACGGTATTGGAATCAATGACCCGTTGAATGGCGCTTGGCTACCTCGCTATAAAAAGCACAAAGGTCACTGGGCAGGCAGTGAAGCACCAGCTCATCGAGAGATACATCGGTATAACTATGAATCATGGATTGTGAATACGTTTAGTTCTCCAATGCTGCCTGAGCAGGCAATGATTAGTCGCTTACAAAGAGTAAAGCACAAGCTTCTGCATGGTGGATATCCGCAGAAAATTATTGAAAAGAAAGACACTAGCTGGAGCGGTCAATCATGAAAATCTACCAGTTAAAGCAACGCCCTGAGGAGTTTAAAACTCTAACTCTGGATATTATGAATCTTGCTAATCAGCTTGGTAATAAAAAGCTAGTAAGGCAACTCCGACTGCAGCCTTCTACTAATGAGCCTTTACTACCAATTTGGAAAGATGGTGTGGTTGGCGATTTTGAGGATGTTTTAGGAAAAAACTCTACGATGCCGGACATATCAACATGGTATAGCACATATCTAGCGCTAACTGCAGGTGCATGCGATAAGCTAGAATCGGTACTAGCGTCTGAGGGGGAGTTCTTGCCTATAAACGTTGGTGACGAAACCATATATGCTTTTAATTGCCTTAGTTTTGGCGCTGAAGATGAGTCTATGTGCCTTAAGAAATATACCGATGGTTTTGAAGATGGTCTGGAAACCATTGAATTTGATGAAGAGGATATCGAACCACGCTATGTATTCAAATCTCGCTTACAAGGCTGTACAGTGCTCTATGCTACAGAATCTTTCAAGCTTTTGTGCGAAGAGCATGGACTAGAAGGACTTAAGTTTGATGAAGATTTGCTGGATCCGTTTTAGTAGTTGACCAATGGGGTTAATGAATCCAACCACTACACTAGAAATTTGCAATACCTAAGCTAATGTTAGTGGGTTAATCGGCTCGTGGTTTTTCACAGTAGAGCCAAATTAGAAGTTGCATTTATTGCTAGTTCTGTCTTTTCTTTAGTAACAGTAGAATATGAAATCATGCAGTCGAGGCGTCAGGTGGCGGGATTGCAAAGCAGTCTTTATCTCTAGTATCAAAGAGGACGGGGAGCCGCTTTTTACAGGCGACTATATCGAATACACTAATTAGCGCAGTTTTAATAAGCGTAATGAAAATGAAAATGAAAATGAAAATGAGAAGCTGAGAAAGCCCGAGAAGAACTATTAAGTCGAGATTCCTTTCTAATATGTAGTGAGTGGGTTGATTTGGCCAACCGACAAAAGGATTTGTAACATCTATAATTGTCCATTAAATGCTAATTTAGCAAAACCTATAACTCAATTTTCCAAAAATGAGTTTCGTTAGCTTGAACTAGAACAACAAAGCGCTCTTCACAGAAAATGAAGGTCGTTTATCTCGTCTTAACAGCCTTTCAAGTTGTTTGAAATGAGGTATCGAGATCCGCTTCGCTCTTAGTTACGTTCAACCTTAGCTGCTACTTTTCATCAATAAATAGAGATGAGTTACCATCAAGGAGCATAGGGAAGCGAGGGAGTATTCTCTCAAATGAACATTAAACTCCTTCTTTGTAGCCTGTCACCTTCAAACTACTTCCTTTAGGGCTAACAATTAACTCAAATGTGCGCTGGTTAATGATTTTTCTGTAAGTAACACAATTGAACGTGATAGAAGTAACAAAATGGCCTCTTAACGGTAACGTTCCCGAAAAGTTTATATATTATCGCCCTCAATGATATAAGTAGTAGAGACGCTCTGAGTACGAGCGCTCTGAAATTCAGGCTTTAGATGGACATTTAAAGTCACCATAAGTTTGCGTTTTTTCTTGGGAACGTTTGCAATATGCCTAAGTATAAATTTACGTGAGACTATGGAAATGAAACTACACACTTTGACGATGGCAGTAGCGCTTGGACTGGTTACTGCACCTGTATTCGCAGCAACAGATGTTGACGCTCTTGAAAAGCGAATTAATGAATTAGAACAGAGACTTGAGCAGACAGAAAAAGCATCCACAGAAGCAAATGAGAAAGCCTCAAGCTTTGAGTTTCATGGCTACGCTCGTTCCGGGCTGCTCATTAATGGTGATCTGAATGGTGCAGTGGGTACTGGTCCTTACATGACGGCAGCTGGTGCTATTGGCGCGCCAATTGGACGATTAGGGGTTGAGGATGATCATTATGTGGAAGCAAACCTTATTCACAAACGCTTTGCAGATGATGGTTCCAGCTCATTGTTCCGAATCATGTTGGCAGATAGTACGGAAACCAATAACGAATGGACAGCGAGTGAGAGTCAATTAAACGTTCGTCAGGTATATGCTGAGCTAAACAAGTTGAGCATGTTCTCTGAATCAAGTGCGTTTGCTGACGCGACGTTTTGGGCTGGTAAACGATTTGACCGTGATAACTTTGACATTCACTTCTTTGACTCGGATATTGTTTTCTTATCTGGCACTGGTGCTGGTGTGTATGACGTCCAAATGAGCGAATCATGGAAAGCAAACTTCTCGATCTATGGTCGTGATTTTGGTGAGATTGATAGCTCGTCAACGGATGTTGAAAACTATATCGCGACAATGAACAACCGCTTCGGTAATTGGCAATTGATGCTGAGCGGCATGACGTCAGCTGATAACAATGATCGCGTAGAAGGAGCAGCGGACAAAGGTTTACATGCGATGTTTGCCTACCATGGCGATACCTTCTTTGGCATGAGTGAAGGCTTTTCTAAAACTGGTATTTTGATGGGTGATGGATTGGGTGCGGAACTTAAAGGCATCGGTTCAAACGGAGATTTGTTAGAAGACGCAAAAGCCGTACGCTTGTTCAGCTATGGTGTAACACGCATCGGCGACAACTGGCGTGTAGCACCTGCGTTGCTAGCAGAACACAGCCAAGATCGCTTTGCTGAAAATGATGAATTTACGTGGGCATCGTTCAACATCCGCTTAGCGCAAGAGTTTACGCAGAACTTTGAGATGGTTTATGAAGGCTCATACCAATACATGGACCTAGACAATGCGATTGATAACGCAAGTGGCAGTTTTTACAAAGCGACAATTGCACCAACGCTTAAGATGTCTACCGCTGCAGGTTTCTTTGACCGTCCGGAGCTACGTTTTGCAGTTAGCTACGTTGATTGGAGCGAAGACTTGAATGGCTACTCGATTAGCCAGGATGCGGGTGCTGCAACGATGGGTGATGGTGGTGAAGTTCTGTTTGCACTGCAAATGGAAACTTGGTTCTAAAGGGACCTAACCTACAAAGAGTAATAAGAAAAGCGCCAACTGATTTCAGTTGGCGCTTTTTCATTAACAGGACTGACGCTCAATAGTTTTGAAGGTTAGTACCATCTTACTCATTTCAAAACTTCTGTTGGCAATTCTATCTAGTAACAGTTTCGCACCATTTTCCCCTGCTTTATCAAATGCATAGTTAAATGTTGATAAGGTTGGGGTGCACACTGATGCGAGCTCATCATCACCAACGCCTAGCACTAAAACGTCTTTACCCGGTGTTAACCCGAGCTCTTGAATCGCTCTCATCGCACCGATAGCAATACGGTCTGTCGCACAGAACAAGCCATCTAGCTTAGGGTTCTTTGTTAAGTGTTGTTTTGCCAATGAATAGCCAGAATCGATGGTAAAGTCACCACGAGCATGGAAGGCGAGCTCAAAACCATGATGCTGTAGCGCTTGAACAAATCCTTCAGAGCGTTGCTTATCTACCGCGATATCGTCACCTTGCACACCAATAAAACCCATGGTTTGGCAACCTTTTGCAACCAGTCTATTTCCTGCTTCAAACCCTACTCGTGCGTCATCATGAATGATGCTTGGAATATTAAACATGGAACCATCTTGACCGACGAGCACAACTGGGACGGCTGAGTTTTGAATTGCTTTTACCAGCTTGGAATCGAGGTGGGTGGCGTAAAGAATGATCCCTTCAACCCGTTTTTGGTTAAAGATCTGAATGTATTCCAGTTCTTTTTCGTGGGCTTGGTGAGTGCTAGCAAGTAAGACATGTTTCCCTGCTTTTTCAAGGACATCTGTTAATCCATCGACACCTTGGGATGTGGCATGAGAGGAAACCCGAGGAACAATGACACCAACCAGATTGGTCTTTTGAGATTTTAGATCTTTAGCGACTTGGTTTGGCACATAGCCACACTCCGCTACTGCTTGGCGGACCTTCAGTTTTGTCGCTTCTTTTACGCCATATTCATCGTTTATAACCCGTGACACTGTTGATTTTGATACGCCAGCCAGACGGGCGACATCATGCAGACTCGCCATTGTTCCTATCCATTCTGTTTTTCGTTTTTGGGATTGTTTGCAAAGAGAAGATGAAAAGCTCTTTGATAAGTAGCGATTTTAACCTCCTATACTGCTCTTAGGGAGAGAATTTGACGATCATTCTCACATTCTCTCTGCTTTATCTTTGATCATTTGGTTTTATTGAGCAAAAATCTGTTTTGCAAACGTTCCCGAAAATTTCGCAAGCTCAGATAATAATCCAATGGGGTATGAAATGAATTATCCGGCAGTAGCAAAAGAGTTGTTAACTCTATTAGGTGGTAAAAGCAACATCACCGCACTTGCGCATTGTGCGACACGCTTACGCCTTGCCGTTGCAGATGAGCAAAAAATAGATGAACAAGCGATTGATAACCTTGAAGGGGTCAAAGGGCAGTTCAAAGTTGCGGGTCAGTACCAAATCATTTTTGGATCAGGCATCGTAAACCAAGTTTATGCAGAAATGGCGAAGTTGACGGGTATGAGTGAAATGTCCACCAACGACGTTGCGTCTGCTGGCGCAGAGAAACAAAACATCGTTCAGCGCGCGGTGAAAGGGCTGTCTGATATTTTCGTCCCAATCATTCCCGCAATCGTCGCTGGCGGTTTGTTGATGGGTATCTATAACCTATTGACTGCTCAAGGTTTGTTTATTGATGGCAAATCTTTGATTGATGCCAACCCAGGACTGACAGACTTGGCGAACATGATCAACACGTTTGCGAACGCGCCGTTTGTTTACCTGCCTATTTTGCTGGCATTTTCAGCCAGTAAGAAGTTTGGCGGTAACCCTTATTTAGGGGCGGCGTTAGGTATGTTGATGGTTCACCCTGACTTGTTGAATGGTTGGGGGTTCGGCGGCGCATCTGTGTCTGGCAACATTCCGGTTTGGAATATTCTTGGCTTTGAAATCCAAAAAGTGGGTTACCAGGGTTCGGTGTTACCGGTTTTGGTATCGGCATTCATTCTTGCGAAGGTTGAGCTAGGCTTACGTAAAGTCATACCTTCTGTTTTAGACAACCTTTTAACGCCATTACTGGCGATTTTCATAGCGGGTTTGCTAACGTTTACTGTCGTCGGTCCGTTCACGCGTGATATCGGTTTCCTATTAGGTGATGGTCTGAACTGGCTATACAACACAGCTGGCTTTGTTGGTGGTGCGGTATTTGGTCTTATCTATGCTCCATTTGTTATTACTGGTATGCACCACAGCTTCATTGCGATTGAAACGCAACTTCTTGCGGATATTGCGACGACGGGCGGCACCTTTATCTTTCCTATTGCGGCGATGTCTAACGTTTCTCAAGGTGCAGCAGCGTTGGCGGTGGGCGTGATGAGCAAAGATAAGAAGATGAAAGGTATCGCGATTCCATCTGGTGTTACGGGTTTGCTGGGTATTACAGAGCCAGCCATGTTTGGTGTTAACTTAAAGCTACGTTACCCATTTATTGCGGCAGTTTGCGCTGCGGCGTTATCGAGCGCGTTCATTACAATGTTTAATGTGAAAGCTCAGGCATTGGGTGCAGCAGGTCTTCCAGGCATCATTTCTATTACGCCAGAGAAGATTGGATACTACATCGCGGGTATGGTGATCGCGTTCTTGACCGCATTTGTTCTCACCATTGTTCTTGGTATGCGTGACCGCGCTAAAGTCGGTAAAAAAGCAGCGGCTTAATCTGAACTCCTTAAGGGTGGAGTCCCCCAAAATCCACTTCTTTTCCTAAATGTTTGGGGTGCTAGCCAAGCACTAATGGCTTGGCTAGCCTTTTTCAATTTTTACTTGGTAGTGAAGGTGTTCAACACGTTGGACTATCAGGGCTTTAATTTCAAGGTAAGCAAGATGAATCAAGTGTGGGTAACTGGTGATGCAGTTGTCGATCTAATACCGGAATCTGAGACTTCTTTACTCAAATGTCCCGGTGGTGCACCAGCGAATGTCGCCGTAGCAATTGCTCGTCTATCTGGTAAGAGTGCGTTTTTTGGACGTGTAGGTGATGACCCATTTGGTCGCTTCATGCAATCAACGCTCGATCAAGAGGGCGTGAGCACGGAGTTTCTCGTTAAAGATCCTGAGCAAAGAACATCAACAGTGGTGGTGGATTTAGACGAGCAAGGTGAGCGCAGCTTTACGTTTATGGTAAAACCGAGCGCTGATCAGTTTATGTCTGTTGAAGACATCCCAAACTTTAAGCAAGGTGACTGGCTACACGTTTGCTCAATTTCACTGGCAAATGAGCCAAGTAGAAGCAGCACATTTGAGGCGATCAAAAGAGCAAAAGCCGCTGGTGGTTTCATTAGCTTTGACCCTAACTTGCGTGAGGAAGTGTGGCAAGATCAATCAGAAATCCAAGCTGTCGTGATGAAGGCTGTAGCGATGGCCGATGTGGTTAAGTTCTCTGAAGAAGAGCTTTTGTTCTTAACTGACTCAACATCGATGGCGCAAGGTTTACAACAAATAGCCTCTTTGAATATTGCTTTGGTCTTGGTGACACAAGGTGCGAAAGGTGTTTGGCGCGTCTTTGAAAGTCAGAGTGAACTGATCACAGGTCAAGTCGTTAGTCCGATTGATACCACAGGTGCGGGTGATGCGTTTGTCGGAGGGCTACTGGCATGCCTGTCTAGGTATGACGATTGGAAAAATCATCCTGTTGTTAGCTCTGCGATTCAATGGGCAAATGGCTGTGGTGCATTAGCGACGACGCAAA
This sequence comes from Vibrio sp. 811, assembly GCF_033339195.1. Taxonomy (NCBI): domain Bacteria; kingdom Pseudomonadati; phylum Pseudomonadota; class Gammaproteobacteria; order Vibrionales; family Vibrionaceae; genus Vibrio; species Vibrio sp. 811. The sequence continues at coordinate 27,519 of NZ_JAWOUB010000006.1, read as the reverse complement.
AAGGCGCAATGACCGCGCTTCCGACCCAGACAGAATTACTGCAATTTATTGGGCAATGATCTTCAGATCCAATTTCAGTTGAGAAAAATTATGAGCTTAGACAACCGTTGGACTGTAGAGCAAAGATATCGCCGACTTGAGCAAATCCCTCAGTGTGATATCGAAGAAATGACACTTTTACGTCAGCAAGATAAAGGCTTTCCTAGTTTTCATATCGCCCCTAGATTTGGGCTGTTAAATGACCCAAATGGGTTGTGCTACTTCAATGGTGAGCACCACATCTTTTACCAGTGGACGCCTGTGGGACCAGTTCATGGAATGAAGTATTGGTACCACCTTTCTACTAAAGACTTCATCCATTTTAAAGATCATGGTGTTGGTCTTCATCCTGACCAAGACTACGATTCACATGGTGTCTATTCGGGCGGCGCTTTGGTGGAAAACAACAAGGCTTTACTGTTTTTTACTGGCAACAAGCGTGACCAAAACTGGAATCGAATCCCAACACAGTGTTTTGCCACCATGGATTCAAACGGCAACATTGAAAAGCACGGTGTAGTCATTGAGAACGAACATTACACGGAGCACTTTCGTGATCCAAAAGTTTGGAAGAAAGGCGACGACTATTTGATGGTGGTGGGTGCTCAAACCAAAAACGAGCATGGTTCAATGGCGCTCTATCAAAGCAAAGATTTGAAAACGTGGCAGCATAAAGGTCCTATCAAGACCAAGTTTTCTGACCTTGGGTACATGTGGGAGTGTCCTGATTTCTTTGAGATTAATGGTCAATCGGTGATGCTGTTTTCTCCACAGGGCGTGAGCAGTAATAATCCTTATGATTTCAAAAACATATATTCTGTTGCGTATATCGTGGGTGATCAGTTGAACCTAGAGTCGATGATTTTAGAAAACCACCAAGATATTTTGCAGCCAGATTATGGGTTTGATTTCTACGCCCCACAAACCTATTTAGATGAGAATGGGCGTCGCATTCTTATTGCATGGATAGGGTTGCCAGAAATCGACACACCATCGGTCACACACCAGTGGGCAGGAATGTTGTCTCTTCCTAGAGAACTAACGTTGAAAGATGGTTTTCTTGTTCAAGCTCCGCTCCCTGAGCTGAAGAGTTTAAGAAAAGAAGAGGTGGTCTTTGCACAATCCCATGCACTGGAAAGCACAAGTTGTTTGATCCAATTAGACCTTGAGGGCGATGGCTTTGAACTTGAGCTGAGTAACCTCAAAGGTGACAACATCGTCTTTAGTGCGACAGAGCACGAGTTTATGTTGGACCGTCGTCACATGTCTCATTTGTACGCAGAAGAATTTGGTGGTATTCGAAAAGCACCAAGATTGGACGCTAAGCAGACGATTGATATATATATCGACAATTCTGTCATCGAGATTTTCATTAATGATGGCAAACACACGATGACCAGTCGTTTCTTTATTGATGACCTTAGTAAAGTAACGTTGATAGGGTTGGAACAAGCAAGGCTTTTCCCTTTGAAAGGTATAACTGGTTTGTTTGAATCAGCTAAGTAACGGTTTCGAATACATTAAAACGCCCTTCATTGATTTAGTGAAGGGCGTTTTTCTTTCTGACTATCTAACTTAACTGCCTATCACGCACGTAAGTTGTTTGAACTAAGGTATCCAGAACAACTTCATTCTTGGTGACTTTGAAGTTTAGCGGTTGTTCTAAATCCCCAAATAGTGGCGCGCCGCCGAGTGTCGCTTACTCATCGTTGGCATCTCGAACCTAGTTCACATTATCGCGACGTTTTTACTTATAGCGTGAAAGAAAATCCCATAACCAAAGGTTCTAACTAAAAGAGATTGCAGGACTTTTATTTAGCGAATTCGACCTAATATCTTGAGTATGCCTAATCGCAGTTGGCGAAGAGGTGATGTTAATAATGCTTGCTGGCGCGTAAGACCCGTCAGTTTGAAGATGCATTCAAACACAATAAGGGAAAACAATGGCTAACGAATACATTCCACCAAAAGTTTGGACAAACGATAATGAAAACGGCGGTCAGTGGGCGAGCATCAACCGTCCGGATTCTGGCGCACGTCATGAGCAAGAGCTTCCAGTTGGTGAGCACCCATTCCAACTTTACTCAATGGGTACCCCAAATGGTCAGAAAGTGACGATCATGTTTGAAGAGCTTTTGGCGGCTGGCGTAACGGCAGCAGAATACGATGCGTACCTGATTAAGATTGGCGATGGTGACCAGTTTGGCTCTGGCTTTGTAGCTGTTAACCCAAACTCAAAAATTCCGGCATTGGTTGACCGTTCGGGTTCTGAGCCAGTGAACGTGTTTGAATCTGGCAACATCTTGTTTTATCTAGCAGAGAAATTTGATCATTTCTTACCAAAAGAAGGCGCTAAGCGTGCTGAGGTAATGAACTGGTTATTCTGGCTGCAAGGTTCTGCGCCATATCTAGGCGGTGGTTTTGGTCACTTCTACGCGTACGCACCAGAGAAGTTCGAGTACCCAATCAACCGCTTTACAATGGAAGCAAAACGTCAGTTAGATGTATTAGACAAGCGTCTTGCGAACAATGAATTCCTAGGTGGCGATGAGTACAGCATCGCTGATATCGCAACATGGCCATGGTACGGCAACCTTGTGTTGGGTCGTGCTTACGATGCGGCTGAATTCTTAGACGTAGAAAGCTACAAAAACGTTGTGCGTTGGGCAAAAGTAATTGATGAGCGTGAAGCGGTAAAACGTGGTCGAATTGTGAACCGTTCATGGGGTGAAGAATGGGAGCAGTTACCTGAGCGCCACAGCGCAGAAGATATTGATAAAGTATTGAAACTTAAACCATAAGCAATCTTGGCCTAGCTACGTCAAATGAGTTTAGTTTTATCTATGCTTATACAGTGACCTTAATCAAATCTATAGCGCATCATATACGGTGCGCTATTTTTATTCTCATTTAGTCTCGAAATGCTAATTTATATCACCTCTTGAAGAGCATTTAGTTCGTAGATGAATCTTTAATGTATTTATATATTATGATGCAAAACAAAGCTCATATTTCCATGTTAAATATGGACTGGTTATGCTGATTTCTAATAATTAAATTATTTAAAAATTATAAACTGATTTTATATCAATTATAAATAAAATTAATGATAATTAATATTTGACATAACCACTAAATTTGTGTGGAATATGCGGGTTGATTTTTTTGATGAAATAAAATTAATTTCTAATACTTTTATTTATGACAAGCTTAGCTTTTAGCGATGTTTAATTATTAATGCTTATATCATGAAAGAGGATATGTATGATGTCGTCGTTTGAGTCGTACTGGGTTGGGATACGTCAAAGAATAGCTACACAAACCCAAGGTAACCGCAGTTTAAAGTCTCTAGTCATTAAAAAGCAGCGTGTGAACTTAAATAACAGTGGGTTATCCTTTCGCGCTAAGTCCGGATGCCTTATCCCTCACTGTTATACCAAGTTCTCTGATGAGATAAACTTAAAAACATCGAAAAAATCGTCTCTTAGTTTTAAGAAAGGAAATCTGTATTTTTCTCCGATTTAATAATAAATGAAATTTACATAAATTATAATCTGAGGTTTTTAAATTTATCGATAATTAATTACGATTTTATGATTCGTTTTCAATATGTTTTCTTGGTAAGTAATTAACTGGACTTATTGTTGGTTGTTTTTGTTGTTTCCTATTTAGATATGGATAAAAGCTCAACTACTTTTCCTATACCAACTTACTCCCTGAATTGACTTGTGCGCTTTTTCTCTCCTCTCAAAAAACATAGCGTTACGGAATTATTTTCGCTCCTGTTTCATTCTTCAAGACGAAAGCTCTACCTACCTCTCATTATTTTCGACAAACATTGAGTAAAAGTAACCAATCGTAACAAGGTGGCTGTAACTGAGCGCCGTTTCAATATACTCGCTTTTTAACTAGGTAATCCCGCGCTTTGAATTCATTCGGGTACCGTTTGTAAGCCTTAAATGCTACTAAGATAAGATGTCATGATGAGAAAAAGTACTATATTACACACAGTGTTAATTACAGGGTTCGCTGCTGTATCCTCGTTGGCTTATGCTGCGCCTTCAGTTGTGCCAAATGCGCCAGAACTCAGTTCTCGTGGTTATGTTTTGATGGACTTCCATACGGGGAAAGTACTGGTTGAACGTGATGCCCACAAACGTTTAAACCCTGCGAGTTTAACGAAGTTGATGACTGCTTATGTAGCTGGTCAAGAAATTAATACAGGCAATATTACGTTGAATGATGAGGTTGTCATCAGCCGAAATGCTTGGGCAAAAAATTTCCCAGATTCTTCAAAAATGTTTATTGAAGTCAATACTTCCGTTTCTTTGTCTGACTTATACCGTGGTCTGATTGTTCAATCTGGTAACGATGCCAGTGTCGCTATTGCTGAGCATGTTGCGGGAAGTGAACCAGGGTTTGTGAGTTTGATGAATAGTTGGGCCGCCAAGCTTGAATTGTCTAACACGGCATTCACCAACCCTCACGGCCTAGACAGTGACGGTTTATATTCGACACCTTATGATATTGCCAAGTTGGGCCAAGCGATTATTCGTGACTTACCTGATATCTATCCGCTGTATAGCGAAACCTCGTTTACTTACAATGGCATCACTCAATACAACCGTAATGGCTTGCTTCGTGATCGTAGTATGAATGTCGATGGCATGAAAACTGGTTATACAAGCGGCGCGGGTTATAGTCTAGCGACTTCTGCAACACAAGGTGATATGCGTTTGATTGCTGTAGTGATGGGAGCGAAGAGTGAGAATGTTCGTGAATCAGAAAGCAAGCAGCTGTTGAGTTATGGCTTCCGCTTTTACGATACGGTAATGCCGACTGAGGCGGGTGCGGAACTTGCGAAAGCTCGAGTTTGGATGGGCGAAAAAGACGAGCTTACTGTTGGCGTAGCTAACGATGTTTATCTCACTTTGCCAAAAGGAGATGTAAAAAAGCTGCAAGCGGAAGTTGAATACAACGGTGATTTAGTTGCGCCAATTTCTGAGCAACAAGTGGTTGGTAAAGTGCTTTACAAAGTCGAAGGTAAGGTCGTAAATGAAGCCGAGCTCGTTGCATTGGAGTCCGTGGAGGAAGGCAGTTTATTCAAGCGAATTTTAGACTGGTTTAAGCAATTGGTCGCTAGCTGGTTCTAAACAGTAGCGAACTTCTGTCTATATCACTCTATCTTGTTAATTTTCTATTAAATCAGTTTACTAAGGCGACCAACGTGGTCGCCTTACGTTTTTGGAATACTCGTTGCGTTAAAACGCAGGCCTTCTTGTAAGGGTGTGTTTTTACCTGACCAAGAGCGTTTTGTGTTTTTGGGTGCGAGAGAAAAGAAACTAGAACAAGAATGGAGTGACACGTGCACAAGATTTTATCTTTGACATTGATTTTATCGCTCATGGGCTGCGCTATGCCTTACCAGCAGGAGGTCGATAGCGGCCAATGTGTTGGAGTCATGACCTCTCAGGATGCATATGGTTATTTAAACCCAAACCATTACACAATGCAGGTACTCGCGCTGAAGCAAGAAAAAGATGTGAAAGATTATATTCGCTATATCGATCCTAAGCATCCGGTTTGGGTTAACTGGAAAAACAGCCGAGGCACGCGTTGGTATACGGTAACTGTTGGTGATTTTAAAACGAAACAGGATGCCTACAATGCGCTTTCTTCATTACCAAGCCGTGTAAAGCAGTCATCCCCGTTTGTGCTGACTTTTGCGGAAATGCAGCGTAAGCAACAAACGAGTGTTGTGAGAATGCGTTAACCAACAAAAAACGGAAGCGATGGCTTCCGTTTTTGTATTTAGGAGTAAGCTTAAAGCGCCGCTAAAATCGTTTCTGCTTTGCTTGCTTCAAACTTTTTTGGCTCTTCAACGTTAAGCTTAGCCACTGTGCCGTTTTCAATGATCATCGCGTAACGTTGTGAGCGAATACCACCAAAGCCGCCTGTATCCATTTCAAGACCCAATGCTTTAGTAAAGCTAGCGTCGCCATCACCCAACATCAGAATCTCAGAAGCGTTTTGAGCTTCGCCCCACGCTTGCATCACAAATGCATCGTTTACAGAAACGCACGCAATTAAATCAACACCTTTTGCCTTTAGCTCATCAGCTAATACCACATAGCCTGGTAGATGAGCTTCTGAACAGGTAGGGGTGAATGCGCCAGGTACAGCAAAGAGTACGACTTTCTTGTTCGCAAACAGTTCTGTAACGTCGTGGTTAACCATACCATCGGCAGTCAACTCACTTAGAGTTGCAACTGGTAGAGCTTGGCCTTGTTGAATCATGATTCTATTCCTTTTTGTGTGCTAGTTTAGCTTTCTCAGTCTAGCGTTTATAAATGCGGTTAACCACAGAGTCTTTGTAGGGTTTTAATACCTACGCGTTTGACCTAAGGCGTGGCACTATGCCTTTATTGCAACGCTTCGTGCTGGTTTACGTATTGGCTAACAAGGTGACGATATTTCGCCTTTAACTCGTTATCGATAAAGCTGGCATCAATCGCGTTCATTGTAAATTGGGCAAGTTCACTCTTACTCATTGGATGTGCGTTGTTGACGGCCAGAAAGTTATCCGTCATGTAGCCACCAAAGTACACAGGATCGTCTGAGTTAATCGTTACGGCGACACCTTTTCGTAGCAAATCCACAATATTGTGATCTTTCATATCGTCGAATACACATAGCTTAAGATTCGATAACGGACACACTGTCAGTGGCATTTGGCTTTCGATTAAGGATTCAACTAATGCTTCATCATCAACACAGCGAACACCGTGATCCACGCGGCTCACGTAAAGCATTTCAATTGCATCGCTAATATTTTGTGCGGGGCCTTCTTCACCTGCGTGAGCAACGGTAAGTAAGCCTTCTTCTACTGCTTGTTTAAATACGCGCTTGAATTTAGCTGGCGGATGACCTTGTTCTGAAGAATCTAGTCCAACACCAATGATCTTATCACGGTGTTTCAGAATAGCCTGTAGGGTCTCTATGGCGCTCTCTTCTGAAAGGTGACGGAGAAAACACGCAATAATTTGCGAGGTAATGCCAAGTTTTTCGTGACCATCTTTTAGCGCGCGAGCGATTCCATTGATAACAGTGTCAAAGTCTATGCCGCGTTCTGTGTGTGTTTGAGGGTCAAAAAAGATTTCGGTATGAACAACGTTGTCTTCTTTACAGTGCAGTAAGTATTCCCAAGTGAGATCGTAAAAATCTTGCTCCGTACGCAGAACTCCCGCTCCTTGGTAATAGAGGTCGAGAAATGATTGTAAGTCTGTGAACTGATATGCGCTGCGTAGTTCACTCGGAGAAGAGTAAGGGATCTCGATGCCGTTTCGTTTTGCTAATTTGAATAAGAGTTCCGGCTCAAGTGAACCTTCGATATGTAAGTGCAGCTCTACTTTTGGAAGACCTTGAATAAATGCGTTCATATTCCACCTTATGTGTATTGTGGATGCAGTTACTCTAAGAATAGGTATAGATAGAAATAAATCGAACGCTATCACAAAGAGTAAGACCCACGATGATCTCAACTCTTCGTAATCAGCACTTTGCGGGAACTGGTAGAGACCCCCAAACCATATCATTGGGGTTATACGAAGCAAACGAGAGGGATTATACGCAAAAATATCGCTTTGGCTATACGCAAATAACCTAACTGTCATTAGTCACGGGTTTTCCTGTGAGCGAAACGACTATTTGCAAGTCACTTGAGTATAGAGGAGCCAGTTGTTTTTGCGTGTGTGAGAGGCACGTGTAATTAGAAGAGTAGTCTAAAAGAGTGGAGATTCGTTTGAGCAAAGGTAGGTGGCGGTACCTTGCACAACGATAAAGGCAGAGAAAGCACTAGAGAGCATTTATAGATCGAATAACTTATCAAATTCTCTTTGTTCCATAATGTCTTCTATGCGGCGTCGAGTTTTCTGCTTTACCGCCGCCGCGTTTTGTTCAGACTCTTTTTTGTCTTTTTCTGACTGCTTCTTACTTTTTCTAGCCATTGGATACCTTCCAAATTAGTTGCATTATCCATTAATGCATGAAAACTGAATCAGTTAACAGTAAAACTTCCTAACTTTGAACCTGAATCACAGAGAATAGTTCCAGATTGCGTTTTCTCACAATATTCAAAATCGATCATGAAGCTATGAGAAAGAAGTTTCGGTAATACGTGCCTTCGTAAAATATCACCATTTAATTGATGTATTTTAGCGTTCCAAGAGGTTTGAGGTTGTTCTAAATTAAATTCAATTTCTAACATTTATTCTCCTGTTTTTTAGTGATTTTCTCTTTGTTAAGTAATTGATACCAATGCCTTTGACGGCCAGTTCTTTTTGAGGACATGATTTTTCCTATAAATAATAAATTAAGCAGTACTATTCAGTTTATTTTAGATAGCACAAAGCAATGCCTAAAATTAGGCTGAGTGATTGATGAAAGAATATTTTTGAAGGAGAGAGGTTTGGTGCAGCATGGGCATGCTACACCAAGAAAAGCAGTCTTATAGAGGAGTTACTTCAGTCGCTTGAGGACCTTTTTTACCTTGCTCTACATTGAAGCTTACTTTCTGACCTTCAGTCAGTGTTTTGAAACCGTCAGAAACGATAGCGTTAAAGTGTACGAATACATCTTGGCCGCCGTTGTCTTGAGATAGAAAACCGAAGCCTTTAGTTTCGTTAAACCATTTTACTGAACCAGTTACTTTAGACATAAAAATACCTTTGAATTAAACATTAAAATTATGGTTTGTTTTGTGGATCTTTTCTAAGCTATTGAATGTTCAATCAAGAGGAAGTTGTACGCAGGTGTCTGAATTGGGGATTCAAGATTTTACTGAGAGGAAACTTAAACTAAATGTTGCATTAACAGCTCTCTTCTAAGAGCCAAGGCACACTATACACCTTGTTTAGAAAATAGCTACATTTATTTTAGATAAATTAAATGTGCTCATTATTAACTCGATAAACTGTATTGTTCGAAAAAGTTGAATAAGTAGAACGAATAGTATGGCTCATAATTTTAGCTCATCAACCTAAAATAGAACCTTATCGATAGCCATAGATTGAACATGCGATTTGCAAGCGGTCACAAAGATAAACTAGGAGAACTAGTATGAGTACATTCAGAGACATTCGTCAGCTTATTCCTGCGCAACCTACTGCTGATGGTGATGGAGTGAAAATTCGCCGAGTAGCGGGTTTCAATCATGCTAGCTTTTCTCCATTTTTGATGATGGATGAACTCAAATCAGAAGACCGTGCTGACTATATCGGCGGTTTCCCTCCGCATCCGCACCGCGGTATCGAGACGCTTACTTATATGTTGAAAGGTCATTTCCAGCATCGTGATCATATGGATAATGTTGGCGAGCTTCGTTCCGGTGGAGCACAGTGGATGGCGGCAGGAAGAGGCGTCATCCATAGCGAAATGCCTATTATGAAGGAAGGCGAACTGCATGGTTTCCAAATTTGGATTAACCAGCCTGCGAAAAATAAGATGCAGCCAGCTCAATATCATGACTTTCAACCTGAAACGATCACTGAGTTTGATACTCCGAATACGGGGGTTGTACGTTTGATTGCGGGTCATATGACTATAAACAACGAACGAATTCAGGGGCCGCTAACAGAGACAGGTGTTGCCGCCACGGTAGCCGATTGGAGAGCGATGGGTGGTCAAGCTTTGAATTTGAACACGGAGCAAGACAACAACATGATGCTCTATGTCTATAAAGGTCGTATTCAATTAAAAGGTCGTGAGATCAATCAAGGCGAAATGGCCATTTTATCGAAAGGTGAATGGGTTGAATTGCAGGCCGAAAAAGAGAGTGGTGCACTGATCTTTATTGGTGAGCCAATTAATGAACCCGTGGTGCATTATGGCCCTTTTGTCATGAATAGCATGGAAGAGATAGAACAAGCCATCCAAGACTACAACTCTGGGTTGTTTGAAACTTACTAGTTTTGACAGCCTACTCGCTTTTTCAGTTAGCGAGCAAATTAAAACAGTTTTGAGCCTGAATATTGGGCTCGACCAGAAGCAAATACGATAATCCACTGCCATCGAATTTGCGTTAGCCACGTTTAATCCACGTGGCTTTTTTCTACTTCTGACTCCATCGTATGATGGCTTCCTTTCCTGCTTCAATTCCTAACTCATAAGCATGACGCAGTGGTGCTGGCGATCGACTCAGCCGTTTCAACTTGAATGTTTCAGGAGGACACACTTGAATGATTTTGATACCAGGTGGTGGGTTGTTGATCAGCGCTAAGGTCTGATTGTAGCGAACTTCACGTGTCAACATCGGTTCAATTAATCCGGGCGTTTCTTTCAACATCCTCCTAGTTAGGGCGCTGAATCTTCCTCTTGGCTTTTGATAGCTTGCGGGCTGGCTGCGTAAAATCATAATCTTTTTGGCTCCTCGCTTTATTGCTTCTGCAACAGGAAGTGCGTCTGAGACGCCACCATCAACGTATCTAATTCCGTTCAGTGATACGCCATTTCGGTAAAGTACAGGCAGTGCGCTGCTGGCTTTCATTGTTTCTGCCAAGTCGTCGACATCAGGAAGGTGGTACTCCGCTTGCCCATTGTCTTGACGCGTCACGCCTAAAAAGAAAGGTCGTGAATCAGCTTTGAGCGCAGATTTATCGATGCCAAGTTCTTCGAGGGTGACATTCCACATCCAGTCTAAGTTCATCATATCACCACCACGTAGAAGTTGAGATGGAGAGATAAATTCTTTTCTTAAGCTGTAATCGAGGTAGATTTTTAAGTTACGTCCGGGCATTTTAGCTAAGTAGGCAGCCAAGTTGCTAGCACCCGCAGACACTCCCCAAAAGCTATCAAATGGAGAGAACTCGCTAGCAAGAAAATGATCGAGTATGCCGCATGAAAATACGCCTCGCATGGCTCCACCTTCGACAATCAATGCTCGAGAGCCTACTTTTTCCATCACTTCGCTCCACTCTTTATCAATCGGATAATAGCATGCAGCTTAACGCATAATGGTCTTATACCCAAGTGGGCCAAAGGTCTAGGTTGCGTTCCTTTGAATAAAAAGGGCATCAATGGATGCCCTTGTCACTTTTAGCCTATGGAATTGCGGGTAATTGAGTCGCTAATTTAGTGAAGGAGACCGAGCCAATTAGCCCCCTTACATAGAGCCATACCTGTAGTCCCATACTGATCGTTGTTGGAATAGTTTGATGATCACTTGTTAAATAGGCATACAAACACTATCCAGAGCGTTGTAAGCAAAAGTAATGGGGTGAATACTTTCTGGATAGAAGCGCCATCAGTTAAATTGTAAATTTTGATGGATTCATTATAGAACGCTCGTTTGAATTCTTTGAAGCTAATGTCGCTCTTCGCATGCGACTGTTCATAGTGCTGGTGCGCAGCGTCCGATAGCTGGTATTCCAAGTCTTGGAGCTCGTACTCCTTGTTAAAAAACGCATCCCAAGCCGAAAGGCGGGCTATCGTTTTAGGAGATGGATCCCCATTTAGTTTCTCTAGACGTTTAGCATAAGCTGCTTGATATTTATCCACGGTATATTCCTGTCTGAATAGACGTTGAGTTAGAACATATGTAAAAAAGAAAAATAAGTAATAAAAGGTTTTTTACGTTCTATACCTGTGATAAATGCTAAAAATTTCAATGCTCTAGCACTCCGATGTCGCAAATGATATTGATGGAATTGCTCTGCGACAAATAAAATAATTACTCTAGATAACAACGAATTTTTGTTGTTTTTTTAAAAAACTGATCATGAGATTGAGTGGGGATTTTTACCGAGAAGAATTTCGCTACTGTAACTGTCTATATTTACTCAAAAAGAGAAAATCTTAGAAGCTTTCTTTGATTGATGTGAGATATTTTAGGTCGAAAAGCATTAATTTTGGCTATGCTTATAGTTCGTCTTTTTTGTTGTTGAACTCTACTTCGAGGGGGAAAGAACCCATATTTCGAGCATAGGATAGCTCGCTTTTTCGTTACGTCGTTCTTGGAGTTTGAATCAGTGACGACGCTATGAGTCTAGCATCTTGAACTCACTTGGGTGTATTAATTAATTATAAAAGTAAAGCAGTGCTGAGCTAGGATAAACTTCAACGTAAAGGTGACGGTATGAATATACAATCAGCCATTATTGAATATGCGATAGCGATTATAGGCTTACTTTTGACGGGCGTTACCCTCTGAGCATGACTGCCCAGAGGATAGAAAGCGCATTAGCTTTTTGCTAACGATTGATGTTGTATCGAGCCATTGCAGCTTCTTCTGACGATACAACCGTTTTACCAATTGGTGCGAGTGAAATAACCGCTAGCTTGAGGTGTTGGAGCGCAAACGGAATGCCGATTATGGTGACAAAGCATGCTGCTGCAGAAAGTACGTGACCGATAGCTAACCAAAGGCCTGCAAATACAAACCAAAGGACGTTACCAATAACGCCGAGCGGACTGGTGCCAATGTCCATTTCATTGGTCAATTCATCGCGTGAGATGGCCTCTTTACCGAATGGGAAAAAGGAAAAATTACCCATAACGATACACGCACGCCCCCAAGGTATTCCGATGATGCTAATAAAGGCCAAAATACCAAAAAACCACCATAGCAACCCCATAAATACGCCACCAAATACAAACCAAATGATGTTACCAAGTGTTCTCATTCTATTTCCTTTATTCTTGAATGTGATGATACAGATACCTGAGAGCACCGTAAAACAAATCTAAACCGTCTGTTTTGTCGATGTGTGCTTTTGTGCCCTCATTCACCTGATTGATAGAATAATCGCCGTAGTCTTAACAGAGAATGAATGCCTTCCTTAAGGCAAGTCTTTTTAGTATAGAGCGTAATACTCAATCAAGCATATAGCCAAGAATCGCATTATCTAGAGACAACTTTCTCGAGATATTGACAAATTTGCTCTGCCAATCGATGGCTGGCAATGTTGCGTGTTACTACTTCATCAGCAATATTTCCAGACTCAACGACGCCAAACCAATCGAGCAACATCGAATGGAAACCTTTACTCGTCAGCATTGGCGTCCAGTCTTTCAAATTGATTTTTTGCTCTTGGTTAGCTTGCCATAGTTTGCCTTCAACGAAGGAGTCGAACTCAACTGCCTTGTTTGCATAACAAGCTTGAACGCGCTCTGTAGTGATACCGAAGTGGCGATTCATCGAGGCGTGGAGCAAAGTATCTCCATGTTGCCACTGAATATCTAAACGCGCCAACTGATCACCTTCAAGTTGATGAGTTACATAAGCATCTTTTAGATCGGCTTTGGCTGTGACGTTAACGCTGTCTAATGGGTGAATAAAATCATCAAATATAAAGGTACGAACATCCCCCGGTAGTTGGTGACGGTTCTTTTCCCAGCGTAGCGACTTTAAGTCATATATGTTGCCTTGCTGCACTTGTGGCATATGTTGGTTGTAAAGTGGAATGTGACGACGGTTAAAGCCCACATAGAGTGGCTGTCTCTCTTTTTCGGCAATGTCGTACAGCTTTTCCACGTCATCAGCACTGTTCGCTAATGGTTTGTCGACAAAGGTTGGAATTCCATGCTGCAGAAAAAATGCCGCTATTTGAGGGTGTACGCTTGTTGCCGCATGAATCATGACGGCATCGACGCCAAAGTGTAGAAGTTGCTGGTAGTCTTGGCAGATCTCTGAGATTCGATACTGCTTAGCCAGGCTCTCAAGTGTGTTTGGGTTGCGGGTACAAAATACAAGTTCGATATTTGGAAGCTGAGTGATAACAGGAAGGTATGCTTTCTGAGCGATATCCCCTAGACCAATAATACCAATTTTCATCCTAGTCCTTATCTCGATGTATGGGTCGCGGACTGTCAGTATAACGCTTGGCGCGGCGATGAGTTTAAATACCTTGTTAGAAAAAGCCTGATTCACACTTTGAGCCAGGCTTTATTGAATGATTTAGGAAACGGCTCGGCAGGCTTTGAATATATCTAACTTGCTATCGTAGGCTTGAGTTTGTACATCCATAATGCCTAATAAAGAGTGGAACACGTTATCATGTGAGTATTGGCCTGCATTCTGTGCTTGTTTATACAAACAGTCGGTATTGATCTGCTTCGCTTGTTTAAAGCCCGAAGACAGCCACATAATCAAAGGAACGCGTTTTTGGAAATCTGGTGCAAGGCCATAAGGCATACCATGTAAGAACAATCCGTTTTCGCCTAGTGACTCACCGTGATCCGATATATAAATTAGCGCGGTATTATACTCAGACTCTAACGCTTTAAGTTTTTTGATGGTTTCTGCCAATACATGATCGGTGTAGCGTATTGTATTGTCATATGTGTTCACTATTTGTTCGATGCTACAGTTTTCGATATCTGCACGTGGACAGTCTGGTTTAAAGAAGGCGTTGTCTCTTGGGTAACGCTGAAAGTAGGTCGGACCGTGGCTTCCTATAAGGTGCATGGCGACCACTCGGTTACCGTGCATATCCGCGACTTCCTGATCAAAATGATCTAATAGCGCCATGTCGTAACAAGTTTGGCCATTACACATAGGGCTTACTTGCTTTCGATCCACTTCGATTTTCTTGATCTTGTGGGCTACTTCTTTATCCCCACCGTCATTTTCTTTCCAAATGAGGTCAACCCCGGCGCGCTGCATTATATCGAGAGCATTGTCCTGGTTATCCGCTTTGGTGCGTTCAAACTCGTTTCGCGTGAGCTGTGAAAACATACAAGGCACAGATACAGCAGTCGCGGTGCCACAAGATGCGACGTCTTGAAATGAGATAACATCCAATTTACTAGTATAAGGGTTTGTCTCTCGTGTATAGCCATTGAGTTGGTAGTTCTGCGTTCGAGCGGTTTCTCCTACGACAAAAACCAGTAGTGTTGGTTTGTGCTGTGCTTGCTGTACGGCGCTATCTGACTGCTTTGCATCTGTGCCGATTTCTCGATATGGCTGTGGCGTGGTGAAATATTTCTCCTTCACATACCCGGTCGCGCTGTAAACGAACTGGGTGGGTATGATGATTTTTTTTAGGTGGCTATTGTTGCGCCCTACAGATGCGTAGTCTTGATAGTACACGCTGGCAATGACGGCGATGACAGCTAGCGACGACAGCATCGATACTAATTTGGTAACAGAGAAGTACAGTAATTGGTGACGTTGAGATTGCAGCTTGACCTTAAAGACAATCATCGCTGGGATAACTCCCATAATCAGCGTCCAAATTACAGAGTGAGCACTCAGGTAAGAACTCGCCTCGCTCGAATCGGTTTCAACAATATTGGCAATCATTCCAGAATCGAAAAGTGTGCCATAGTTATAGCTTGCGTAGCTCACCATACTTGAAACAATGATTAAAATTATAAAGAACGGCTTGCCGATCCAAGGCCAACTAAATAAATTAAAAAGGAAATTGAGCGCGGCAAGAAAGAAAATTGGTATTGTGATAATAAATCCAATCTTGACATTATCTAAGTGTGTAAAGATGCCGATCAGTTCTTTATAAATAGGGATATTTACGACGAGAGCGAAATACAGCGCCAACAGGAAAGTAAAGGTAACGTAAGAGATACCTCTCTGTTGTAAATCATGTGTCTTCATAATGAGTGTCTTGAATAAAAATTAGAGCAAGAACGAAGCCCAAATAAAAAGGGCAAGAGTTAACGCAACAAATACTGCTGCTGAACCAATATCTTTGGCTCTACCACTGAGCTCGTGCCAGTCATCGCTAACACGGTCGACAACCGCTTCTACGGCGGAATTAATGAGTTCGACGATCAATACCAAGAACAGGCTACTGATCATCAGCACTCTTTCGTATGTGGTGACAGGAAGGAAAAAAGCACAGACGGAAAGCACCAAGGCGAGAATCAGTTCTTGTCTAAAAGCGGCTTCGTGTGTCCATGCGGCTTTCAATCCTTGAAATGAATAGCCGGTCGCATCCATGACACGGCGTATACCTGTTTTACCTGGCTTCAAAATATGACCTTACTATTTAAGCATTGGGATGGAACACATATCCCAGAGAGGTAACGAGATTAATCGTTACAGCGTGAAACATTTGTGAATAGAATCCATCGCGCGATAATTTAAGAAAAGTGCTTATTTAATCAAGATCGTAGACGGTATAGCCTTTGTGCTGGAGGCATTTACGCAATACGAGAGATTGAGTTTTGGTTGAATCATTTGTTCCACTCAAAGCACCAGCTCCAGCTCCTACAGCACCGCCGGCAGCAGCACCGACAGCCGCTCCACCTAATCCGTCTTCTAGCGCACCAGCAGCTGCGCCGATCAATGCGCCTGTAACTGCCCCATTAGTGGCTTCAGATTTCGCTGCCTCTGATTTGTCGACATTTTCTGCATAGCCTTGGCAGTAAAGAAAGTCTTGTTCATATGTACTAGGGTCGACATTGGTCATGTCGACGACAGGTTTTTGGTTGTAGGCGCAAGCTGTAAGCGTAGAAGTAAGCGCCATAATCAGGATAAAAGATTTATACATGAGTACTATCCATTTAGTGTGTGAATCTTATGGATTAAATGTACACTGTTTTATTGTTGGGCTCTGTCGCTTGAGTGTATTGAAGTGTCGTCTTCTGTAAATGGGGTAGGAAGGTTAAGTTAACTGTCTGATTTTTTGAGGCTAAGTGTGAAGCAAGCTCCTCCAAGTGGGCTATGGCAAATCGAAACTTCTCCACGTTGAAGCTCCATTATCTGTCTGACAAACGCCAAACCGAGCCCAAACCCGCTCGTCTTTTTGTTGCGAGATTCATCCGCGCTGTAAAATGGTTCGAATAGATGAGGCCAATGCTTTTCTTCAATACCTATGCCATCATCATGAACATTGATGAAGCAGCGGTGCTGATCGTGTTTTATCTCTACTAAAATCTGCTTATCCGCGTACCGCATTGCATTGCGCAGCAAGTTATCTAAGGCTCGCTTTAACAATTTTGGGTCAGCAAACGCGAGAACGTTTTCTGAGTTTACTTCTTGAAGCGAGATAGCGAGCGTAGTCTCTTTTTGCCATCTCTGTCGTAATTCTTTGACTAAGTTGAATAGGACGACTTCTTCTTGAGTTTGTAATGCTGTGTCAGGACGCTCCATCTTTGCGTAGTAAAGCAATTCTTCAACCATTTCTTCCATCTCGTCAATGTCTTCGACGATACTGTAAACATACTTTTTCTGTTGTTCAGTTAAGGTTGAATCCGATAACAAATCTGCTTGCCATTGTAAGCGGAAGATTGGGGTACGCAATTCATGTGCAACGGCGTTAGTTAGCATTTTATTGCTAGTGATCAAGCGAGATACTTTATCGGCCATCGTGTTAAAGCTTTTGTTTAACGTCCCAACAGACTTAGCGCTTGAGGTACTAGCTCGAGCCTTGAAGTTACCTGAGGCAAACTCAACGGTCACTCTCTCTAGCTCTCGAATCCGACGGCTTAAGAACCAGATCAACAATATGCAATACAGAGCAAATCCAGCTAAAAAGAACAACCAAACGATATTGTCATCAAAGTTGGCAGCTTTAACCACAGGGCTATTCGGATTATCGCTCATTTTAAAGATAGGCGTGCTCGCATCTAGGCGGAACCAGATATCCCTTTCTTCATCGTAAGCGACGTTAACGGAGGTATCACTTTCAAACGCCTTTTTGATGTCTGTTGGAAGCTCTTCAAGCGTATGAGGCACCAACAAACGATGGCTTGATGTGGCAAATTGTTCCAACTGTTGTTGAGTATATTCTAATCCGTGTTCTTTATAGATAGGGTAGATCAGATCGTGAAAAGCTTGACCCTCATGCTCTTGTAACAGGTAGTCATAATCTGTGTTGATCTCATAAACTAAGAACTCGTATCCCCACAAGCTAGCCATAAACAGAATGATAAGGCCAACAAAGCTTTCCAGATAAATCCGTCTCATTATTCATTCCATGCATCAGGCATAAATAGGTAGCCTTTGCCGCGAACGGTAATGATTTTTTGTGGTGAGCAAGAAGCATCGCCTAGCTTCTTTCTCAGTGTCACTATGCGATTATCAATGGTGCGGTCTGTTCCATCGTATTCAATACCACGCAGTGTTTTGGTCAGCCACTCGCGTGATAGTGTTTTTTCAGCATGCGTAGCAAGAACCCACAACAAATCGAACTCGCCGTCTGTCAGCGCAATTTCTTCTTGGTTCATTACGCACGATTTACGCAACCGGTTTAAACACAGAACACCAATTTGTAGGCCGTTTTCGGACTCGGTAGGCGCCGCCTCTTTTCTTCTTAATAGCATGCGAATACGAGCTAGCAATACGCGAGGTTTGATGGGTTTAGTAACAAAGTCATCTGCGCCTATTTCTAATGCGGCGACATGATCGAAGTCATCATCACTTGCTGTCAGCATCAACACTTTGCCTTTGTAGCATTCTCGGATTTGACGACATACACTCAGACCATCTTGCCCGGGTAGCATCAAATCTAACAGCACCACGTCTGGTTGTGTGTCAATAATCGCATTAGGTGCGTCCGTCCCATTGTCGATACATTTGACCTGAAAACCTTGTTCAACAAAATACTCACCCAACATAGTTTGTAATTTGGGATCGTCTTCCACAATGATTAGAGATGGTTTGATTTGTTGTGCGTTCATTTAAGTGATGTATACAATATTTAATATCAATGGAACTTAAACAAATTTACGAATTATTTCAAATAAAGCTTTCTCAGAATAAGGTTATCGGATGAGTTAATTGGATAAAATTGCCAATTAATGATTTAAATCTAATCACCAATCACATTTCGAGAGATGTAAAAAGGCGCAACGTTTGCGCCTAGGTATGGAATCTTAAAGCGAAATTACCGCTTATTCGGTGGTACATACGACGCTGTTGTCGCTGCCAAATGCATTTGGAACGTAAGCATCAGCTTGTGGGTCATTTTCCCACTTCGCGTCATCGAGCAAGTAACGGAACTGAACATTCCGCGCTTTAGGTAAGCGGGTTTTAAATTTAAACTGACGACTTTTCTTCACTAATTTCATCGGTTCTGGCTGCCAGTTGTTGAAGTCTCCAGCAATTTGGACAGAGTCCCACTGATCTTTATCTAGCTCGAACGTGACTTCGACTTCATCTTTTGTCTTAAAGAATCTTTTTTTAAGCATTGATCTTTCCTTGTTCGTACAAAAACTGTTCTAACTATTACTCGTGTTTCATAATGATTTCAAGTTTTATCGAATTGTTGCTGGTATCTGATGAGGGGAGTATCCGAACGGTGAATAGCTCGTTGTGCTGGTTTCGTGTACTGAGGGAGCGTTAGAGAGAAAATTCACTAGCCTAAAATAGTCAAAGAACAGAGTTTGTTAGCGAGCCGAGAGTCCGTATCTTGAAGTCAAACCGTTATCATGTATTATCTTAAATCACCATTTTCCTTGATGTAGCTATGTTGAAGTTTAACCGTACATTGTTGACTGCGATAGTTTGCTTAGTTGCTATGCTTTTGAGTAGTGTCGCTCCTGTGGCGCAGGCTTCCGCTCCGATGAAAACAATTGAAGTACGCGATCTTATTGTTCAACAGGCTGCTCTGCACAAACAACTTGGCGTCAATGACGACTGCGTAGAATCACATCACGATGAGTCAGCCATCAATAAGGCACAACAATCTCACACGAGTTGTAGCTCTTCCTGCATGGTCAAAATTCCCGCCAACTTATCTCAAAACGACTTACTGCTTCTTCCTTATAGCCTTGCTTTGATTGATAGGCCTCTAGTCGAAAAAGTAGTGACAGTGATCACCAAGCTTTATCGTCCTCCGATTGTTTAATTCCTCATCTCAAATTACTTGGGGTTTACCCCTTTTTACCAAATGAAATGATTTGGCATTTGAATGCCACAAGGAAATAAACAATGAAAAAACTACTTGCCTTATGTAGTGCAATTTTACTGACTTTTACCGCTCATGCAGCGCAATTTGAAGAAGGGAAGCACTACAAAGTTCTGGATGTTAAGAAAGCATCGAAACCTGTTGTGACGGAATTCTTTTCTTTTTATTGCCCACATTGCTACAAGTTTGAGTCGCTTATTGAGCGTTTAAAACCTGCTCTGCCAAAAGAGGCAAAGTTTGAAAAGGTACATGTGGGGTTCATGGGCGGAGATATGGCGATTCCGATGGCCAAGTCCTACGCGACGATGGTGTCGCTCGGGGTTGAAGATACAATGATTCCTGCCATGTTTGCCCAAATTCATCAAAAGCGACAAGCGCCAAAAGACGAAGCTGAGCTGAAACAACTCTTCGTTGATAATGGCGTAGAAGGTAAGAAGTTTGATGCGGCTTACAACAGTTTCGCCGTAAACTCAATGCAGAAAGGTTTTGATAAGCAATTCTCTGCCAGCACGTTAAGAGGGGTTCCGGGTGTGGTTGTGAACAATAAATACATTGTTTTGGCCAACGAAATTCGTACTTACGACGAGTACAATCAATTAGTTAATTACTTATTGACGCTGTAACTATAAATAGCATTGAAGCTTAAAAATGGCGACAGTAGAGTCGCCATTTTTTATGCTTATCACACTCGTATTATCTAAGAACGCTTGTACATGCTTGAGTCGGAACACTAGTCATAAATATGGCATGCGGATAAAACAAGCTAGCAGCAGTGATTGCAACATTACATGGCTGAGCAATCGTGGTTTTAATCACATTGGTAAGCACAGAGCCTGTATTATTTACTGTTTGAGCGGCGGCTTGTTGTGCCTGGTAAGACACGCAACCTGTCGTTGCATTGATCATCGCAGTGCTAAACAAAAGTTTGCGAAAAAACATATTCATATCCTTTGTGAATGCTTTGAATTACTTATATGTGGATTGATTCATAAATGAAACAAAACAGTGTTCAAAATATGTGTGCATTCACGAAATGAACATTGTTTTATAAAAAGACGTTTTTTTGTGATCTTAGTACTGGACAGACCAGGTTATGAAACTAAAGCCAATCCGTGCATTACGATTACGCCGAAGGTCAGTTTGCTCCTCATTCCTTGATATCCCTTGGGCTCGGCGTCTTGTTCGACTTTCCTCACGAGCTTTTCTGCATACCAAACAGCAAGGTACCCAATTGCTAAGAGTAGGGTTGCGACTGCGTAATGTTTGTGGCCCTGCAGTAATGCGCCCCAAGCCAGTAAGACAAAAAGGTTGCTGAGAATTAATATATTTCGGCTAAGGCGATGGTAGTAATGCTCAATGCCATTACCCCAAAGGATGCCGGATAAAAAACTTAATATAACGGCGCTATATGCGATGAAAAATTGCTGACCACTTAAATTGAAGAGTGAGATGTCAGCGAAAATCAGCCCTAAACTAAACACAAATGGAACTAGGCCTAAGTAACCGAGTTGTAGCATGGTTGAGCGTGTTGTCATGGTCGTCACCTTATAATTGTTGCTCTATCATATTGGTAAGCGTAGTACTTGTCGGTGATGTGGAGCTTGGAAAAGTCGCAATAACTTTACCTTCAGAGCTAATTAGAAACTTGTAGAAGTTCCATTTTGGTTTTATGCCTGCTTGGTTAGTAATCTGGTTGAAGACTGGGTTCGCATCTACACCTAATACTGAAGAGCGAGCCATCATTGGAAAGGTTACCCCGTAATCGAGATAACAGACTTTCGCTGTGTTTGTTTCGCTTCCTCTATCTTGTCGAAAGTCATTGCTCGGGAAACCGATAACGGTGAAGTTTTGGTCTTTGTAAGTTTGATAGAGGGTTTCTAACTGTTCGAACTGAGGAGTGAAGCCGCACTGACTTGCTGTATTGACGACTAGTAGTGTCTTTCCCTTAAAGCTTTCGCATAGATCGACTTCTTCCGTTGAGTTTAACAACCTTTGCTTACCTTGAAGAATATCAGGGCACTCAGATGCAAGAGCAAGCGAATTCATGGAGAGAAAGCTAACGAGAGCGGCGAGTTTCAGTAATCCTTTCATGGTGTTGTTCCCCTTGTTTTCAATAAGTATAACTACTCAAGTGCAAAGAGGATCGATCAAAAAAGCCGCACAAATGCGCGGCTTTTTTCAAGAGCTGAGATCTGACTACGCCAGTTTCAACTCGAACTGGTTCAGGTACATTACCATGTCTTCAATCGTCAGTACTGGCATGTTGTGCAGGCGACCGAATGCTACGATCTCCGGTGCCTTTGCCATCGTGCCATCTGGATTGGTCACTTCACACAGTACGCCAGCGGGCTGAAGCCCTGCCATTTGCATCAGATCAATCGTACCTTCTGTGTGACCACGGCGAGTCATTACACCACCTGGACGTGCGCGCAGAGGGAATACGTGACCCGGGCGAGCAAGGTCTTCCGGTTTTGCGTGCGGGTTTGCCGCCGTTTTAATGGTCGTTACGCGGTCTGCTGCTGAAACACCCGTTGTTACACCAACTTTCGCTTCAATAGAAACCGTAAATGCGGTTTGGTTTGCGCTGTTGTTGTTTACCACCATTGGAGGCAGTTCCAGTTTGTCTGCTTGAGCATCTGTTAAGCACAAACAAACGATGCCGCTACATTCGCGGATCATCAATGCCATTTGCTCGTTAGTGAGGTGTTCGACTGAATAAATGATATCGCCTTCGTTTTCGCGATCTTCATCATCAAGAAGCAGTACGCCACGGCCTTCTTTTAAAGCGATAAGTGCGTTTTCAACGCGAGTAATTGGGTCGCCGAATTCGGCAAGTAGTGATGACTGATTCATGGTTAACTCCTAAATTTCACCAGAATCAGGGCGGTATGAGAGATCGCCGTAAAATACGATCAAAAAGAAGTGCACCAGCATTCTTAGCGATCTGACTCGCTATGCTGGTGTATTCTTATTCTCTTTCATCCGGACTATAACCGTCGGCTCTGGCATCTCACCAGATCTGCTGACCTCGACGAATCGAGCGCTCGCGGGCTCACTTGAAAAAGTATACCGCCGGTGGGGAATTTCGCCCCGCCCTGAGAACAATTAAAAATGTACCACTTCATCCAAGTTGTGAAGAAGTGGAGCTAGGATAGTACTGCGAACTGAATAGCTTGGAAAGTCGATTCCATCTGTATGATGGAAAAGTGTGCTATCGACGGAAATAATCTGTGCGAATAAAGTGATCAATCTGCTGCGGCACGAAGGTGTTGTAAATCAGGCTCGTATGCGTTTGCTTCACTTCGATATGATCTTGCATACCGTCCAGTCTTGTCTCTTCTACGGTAACGGTACCGTCCGACATGGTGTTGTCATTACGGATCAACAATGGGCGAGCGCCAATCGGCATCGTTCCTGCGATACTGCCGAGTTTTTGAGGGAAATCCCAGGCGTCATCATGTTTGTTTAATCCGTGGTGTGGCGAATTGCCTAAAATTGCACCCAATCCGAGATCTTGAATTCGGCCTACAATGGACGCGCCTTTAAGAGGCGAACCGATAGCGACAACATGAGAGATTAAGTTAGTGCTCGGTTTTCTGTTGGCGAGATAGCGCTTAATCATCAAGCCTCCCAAGCTGTGTCCCACGAGCACGTTTGTGGTCAGTGGATTAAGCGAATGATCAATAGAATCAAACAGTGAAGACTCATCGATAGCAACAGTGTTATAGCTGAGTACTTGCGTTTCGTATCCGAGTTTTCTCAGCTTTTGGCTAAGAGGCTGCATGACCAGCCCATGCATATAAAGACCATGTAAGATGATGATTTTCATAATACCTCCTAGATTTATGACGTTGTAGATATCCTACTCTAATTAACAAAGAACTACTTGCCCTTTGTGGTGCATATTTACGTTTTGCTGCAAAGTTTGATCGGTATAGCAAGCGACTCAGCCCAGTAAATCCTGTACTTGTTGTTGCAATTGATGACGATTTAAAGACGCAGGACTTAACACTTCACCGATAACAACATCCACTTTTGACCAAAAACGAGTCGGTCGTTTTGTGAGAGCATGTCCGCCTTTGTGGCTGAAAAAAGAACCCCAAAGCCCTTTTAACGCCATAGGGATGACAGGAACAGGGTTACGTTCAAGGATTTTTTCTACACCAGGGCGAAACTCACCCAATTGACCGTTAGACGTTAAACGACCCTCAGGGAAGATACAGACAACCTCACCGTCGTTAAGTGCTTGTTCAATCTGTTCAAATGCTCGTCGGTAAGTGTCGGCACACTTACGTGGAGAACAGATCGGGATAACACCGGCATGACGGAATACATATTTAAGAACAGGTAGCTCGCTGATGGACTTGTCCATCACAAAACGAACCGGGCGAGTAGAGGTTCCCATCAAAATCAATGCATCGACATAGCTAACATGGTTAGCCACGATTAACGCAGCACCTTGTTCAGGGATATGTTGGCGCCCCTTTACGGACACACGATACATACAATGGCTGAGTAAATAACTGATAAAGCGTTGTGTAAATTCCGGTACTTGGCGATAGACATAGATCGCCACGAAAAAATTACTTATTGCCATCATGGTAAACAGTTCCACAATAGAAAGCTCTAGTACGCTGAGTACAACGATCGAAACCAAAGCAGACACCACCATAAACAACGCATTCATGATGTTGTTAGCAGCAATGGCACGTGCACACTCCCCTTTGTTTGAACGCGATTGGATGAACGCATAAAGAGGAACAATAAAGACACCGCCGCTTACACCAACAAGGAACAGGTCAATCATGACGCGCAGATGTTTGGATTCAGCAACGAAGCTTTGCACATCATAAAAGTGCACCGGAAGTGATAGATAACTTGGGACTGCCCATAGCAAGTCGACGCCAAAGACTGTCAGACCAAGGATACCGAATGGCAAAATACCAAGCTCAACGTGGTTGAAAGAAAGTTTTTCACACAACCAAGAGCCTGTCGCGATACCAATCGAAAACAATGCCAACAGTAAAGAAACGACAGTGCTATCTGCGAACAAATGTTCGCGTGCGAAGTTAGGGAATTGAGTTAGGTAAGTCGCACCCATGAACCAGAACCAACTGATGGCAAGAATAGACATCCAGATGCCTCTCTGTTTTTTTGCCACTTTTAACGTGTTCTTTAAACCAGAAATCGGTTCAAATTTCGCTTTGTCATTCGATTGGCTAGGCATCGTTGGAATATTCACGCTGCTCATGAACCCAAGCAAAGACAAGGCAATCACGGTACAAGAAGCAATCAAGGTACCATTAGGAATGGCTAGCAGCAGGCCTGCGCTAAGCGTACCTATAAGAATCGAAAGAAACGTGCCCATTTCAACCCAAGCATTTCCTTTAACAAGCTCATTTGGTTTGAGCGCTTGTGGTAGTAAGGCGTATTTCACGGGGCCAAAATAGGCCGATTGAGTGCCTGTCATAAACAGCAGAACCAGCATCAGCATGGCACTTTGGGTGGCAATAGCGGTTGCTGCGCAAGACATGATAGCTAGTTCGATGAGCTTTAGACGTCGGATTAATTTGGCTTTGTCCATGCTGTCAGCGACGGCACCAGCATGCGCTGAGAATAGAAAGAAAGGTAGGATGAATAAGCCTGCCGCCAAATTAACGAATAGATTGACGGATATTGGTAGGTTATCAATTTGGCTGTATGTCACCATCAATAACAGAACGTTTTTGTAGATGTTGTCATTGAGTGCGCCAAGGCATTGCGTCACAAAGTAAGGAAAAAAGCGTTTTGAGAAAAACATACGGGCCCCGATTAAACAAAGTCGAATGAGATGGGAGCACTTTATGCTCAATGAACGATTAAACCAGCTTTCTCTTTCAAGTGACGTTGTACGCCACCAAAAGTAACGAAATTCGTTACTTTTATTTCCATTTATTTATTGAGTTACTAATTGCGAGACTTGTTGGGGAGTTTTCTTTCCCATGGTTCAAACAGAGGGAACGTCCAACGACGCATCGCAATAATCAGAGAGGTGCCGTGTTTTTCGTCCATATCGAGAGAGCTATCATTTTGGCAAGCCTGATAAAACTCATCGATGACCTTTTGCAGTTTCTGTTGTAGCTTCTTGTTGGTTGGTACACTCATCAATCCTGTTGCCATGGACAACTTTTCATCTTCACCAGAAAAGTAGCTTTGGAAAAAGGCGTCTTGAACTTGCTGTTGGAAGAACCGTTGAATAGGGCCGCCCATCTGCCACTTAAATGTCGGAGATATACGCAAACGAATTTTGTTATTTGGCTGCAAGTCGATGATGTTCAGCCGATCCAAATGAGCAAGCTTTTGCACCAGTTCCAACTCATTGAAGGTGTATTGCTGAACGATTTGTTCAAACTGATAGCCATTTACAACACAGATCGCCACGAGCAGCAGGGCTTTATCGTCAACCAGCTGCTTTTCTTGCTCTAACGTTAGCGACTCTAGACCTTTATTGTGCGCAGCCGCGAGCTTAAATAGTTCCGCCATTTCTAAACCAATCAATTGGCAAATTCGTTCTAAGCGCTCAAGGCTAATGTGCTGACCTTCAGCGAGTAAACGTTTGACGCTTCCTTCACTTAAATTAAGGTGTTGTGCAACATCCGCATAATGCAGCCCAGCTAACTTTAGTTGGCGTTTAAGCTCTTTAATTAACGTATAGCTTTCTGACATTTACGCTGTTACCTCGTCGTGTAACTGCTCTAGGTACGTTTGCATAAAGGTTTTGCGTTTTTGCGCTTCGCGTCTCGCTGACTCCGTGTTCATGGTTTCAGCGATTTTGAATAACTTGGTTTGAAAGTGATCCAGAGTGAATTGTTTATCGTTAAGTTCACGTTCTTCGGCAAATATATCGCTGTCGTTGTAAAGTTGCGCGTTAAATTGAGTGCTGACTTGAATGCATCGCGTCACGCCAATTGCGCCTAAAGCGTCCAGACGGTCGGCATCTTGGACGATTTTGGCTTCCAACGTATTTGGCCTGATGTTTGCGCTAAAGCTGTGTGCCTCTATCGCATGAGCAATGGCATCATGATATTGCTGCGGATAATCGATACTCTCTAAAAATGCGACCGCTTTTTTGGCTGCGATGATTGAGCTCTCTTTGCGATTTGGGTGATCTTTCGGATAAGTAAAGCAATCATGCAAATAGGCAGCCGGTAATACAATCGCGATGTCTGCACTTTCTTCTTTGCAGAGCTGTTT
Source organism: Vibrio sp. 811 (assembly GCF_033339195.1). Classification (NCBI taxonomy): domain Bacteria; kingdom Pseudomonadati; phylum Pseudomonadota; class Gammaproteobacteria; order Vibrionales; family Vibrionaceae; genus Vibrio; species Vibrio sp. 811. The sequence continues at coordinate 382 of NZ_JAWOUB010000006.1, read as the reverse complement.
CGCTGTTTTGACCACGCGTTTTACGTGTTTAAGATCATGAGCTGCATCCACTTGCATCTCTTGCTGCATAAATTCCAAAAATTGCGGTTCTATCTGGCTTAATGACGTCATGGTTCATATCTACAACTAAAATGAAGTCAGAAGTATGCCCAACGCTTAGAATAATTTCCAAGTGCGATGGTGTAATTGAGATTCAGCCACCAGAACCTTGTGCAACGTTTGGTACTCAGCCGTTTTATATGGCCTTTCAATGTGTTCAGTGGTTTATGAGACAAGAATAGACAGAGCGAGCAGTGATGTTTACCTGACCCGTCCTGATATGGGTTGACACTTTTTAACTAAAACGCTCGATGTACTTCATCGGGCGTTTTGTATTTTAAAG